>NZ_JACJPT010000037.1:0-43764 GCF_014696195.1 Sphaerospermopsis sp. FACHB-1094
ATATAGTTACAAATTACATTATCAAAAATTGTTTGATGGTTAATTTGCCAATTGTTTATGCAGATACCTGTTAAAATAGCATTATTAAATTGAGCATCTATAGGACTAATATTTGATTTTTGAAAAAGCTCCGTACATCTGAAGGGTGGGAAAATCAAAAGTAGTGTGTCGGATAAACCATTCAAACATCCATTTTAGATGAGAAAATGTTGGTATCAACGCACAAAAACGTCGCACCCATGTTTTAGCTTGTAACCAAATATCCTCAATGGGATTTTGTATCGGACAATTAGGAGCAAAACGAACGCATTGTATTTTCCATTGATCGCTTGAAAGTCCCTGATTAATTTCGTCCAAAAAATCTCTAATTTCTTGAGAACGATGGTAACTAGCACCATCCCAAAGGATTAGTAATCGTTGTTCAGGAGACTGTTTGAGTAAATAAAGTAAATAATCTAGGACTTACGCATTGACAGAATAACAAAATAGTGCATTGATAAATAAGGGTCGTCTAGTAATGGGTATGAGAGAATGAGAGAAATTACTAAACCCTCGACAGCACAATGCAATCTAGACATCTACACCTTATTTTTACTGTCAGAGCCAAAGTATGGAGGGTGTAGTAGGTTAGCCGAGATATTGGGAGATGTTTCACATGATAGTGTCAATCGCTTTTGATTGAGAGAGAGATACGAACCAAAAGATTTATTCAGCATAATAGAGAAAATTATCAACCTGGTAGGGGGGATATTAAGTGTAGATGATACGGGTGTGTTAGCGACAGCATAACGCACCAAATCCTTGATAGAAGAATCTGTACCGGGTGTACAAGCAGGATGTGCAGCAGGAATGACCGTTTTTGGTTATGCTCAACTTGGCGATCGCACTGCTTTTACTGCTGCTGGATCGAAGATAGTTTTTAATGATATGCGGTAGCTTTTTCAACTACTTTAGCTATTGGAAAGCATTTCACCAATTCCATTTTCACCTGCCACTATATATACATAGCAAAGTAATCATTGTATATTTCTGTATTTGCCATAACGGTTAGTTCTATTTGTTCTTGTTCTTCTTTTGCTAAAGTTGTGGACTGATTTAAGCTATCTTGGAGAATGAAATCACCACAGTATTCATTTGCCGGTACTGCTGCATTCATCTTTTGGGGATAACTCAATTTGAGATTATTCATAATGGTGATGAATTGACTACGGGTACGGCCACTAAATCTGGGGTTGAGACGTTTTTCTTCCCCAATGGTGGAAACTGTACGCCCTTTGTAGTCATGGGCAGGATATACTAAGGTATCATCTGGTAAGGTAAATAGGCGTTGTGTCACCACATCATAGAGAGTTCCCGCATCACCACCCTGAAAATCTGTACGTCCACAACCACGAATAAATAAAGCATCACCGGTTAACAAGTGAGTTTTATTCACCAAATAGGTTATGTGACTGGCAGTATGTCCAGGTGTAGAAATTGCTTCAATAGTTACTGAACCCAGTTCTATAATTTCCCCACCTACAAAAGAGCGATCTGCTTTTGTTACCGCAGGATTTTCAGGAACGATGATCTGACAGCCTGTTTGTTGTCTGAGTTTTCCTGCTCCTGTAATATGGTCAGCGTGGAGATGGGTTTCCAAGCAATAGCGTAGTTTTAATCCTAGTTCTTCTAATGATTGCAAATCCCGGTCAACTTGTTCTAATACAGGATCAACTAAAATCCCATCTCCTAACTGTTGATCCGCAATAAGGTAGGTATAGCTACTGGTTTCAGGGTCGAAAAATTGGCGAAATAGAAAGGTTGGCTGTGGTATTCCTGTACTGGTATTGCTCAAAGCTATGGCAGGAAGAGGACGCACACGCAATGGTAGAGACTGCAACAACTCCTGGGATAATGCCTGTGCTTGTCCTCGTAGCTCTGGAACAGCTATAGTTTCCCACAGATCGCCTTTGCGGGGTGTTCCCAAGGTATAAAGTAGGGAAGAAATTGTACCATCTGCTTGATATAAAGCACCCTGGGAGTTAGTATCTAGTCCTAAACCCAGGACATTCGGACGAATTAATCCTTGGCTTCGCAAATTAGTAACCAGAGGATGATTTGAATGCCGATAATCTGCTGCTACTCCGGTACAATTCACTATTCGACGCACTGGCAAAATCTGATTAGTCTGGGTTTTGCGTTCAGATATGGTGACAGCTACACCACCAGGAACAGCTTGATATTCTCTAATTCTGCCAGCAGAAATAGTTAGTTGACCAGAATTGAGCATTTCTGTGATTACATCTCCCACTTGTGGGGCAATGCGGTGACGATGGATGTCCCAATAAGGTGTTAAATGACGTAGAAATCGCCGTTGTTCCTCTTTTGGTAGTTTTTGCCAAATTTTCTGAGTGTGGGGACGTAGAGAGTCAATGAGCGATCGCCAACCATAACCTTGAGATGTGGCAACTTCTACCTCAGTCCGCAACCAATGTAACCAACCCCGTACTGTTGTGGGGAAAGTATCTGGAGTTAAAGAATTAGCATAAGGTTGAGCCGGTTGATGTTTTTGGGGAGACAGTCCCCGACGAGACACAGCATAAATTTTACCCCGGTGTTGGCGACTGTGCAGAGATAACACCATATCTACCATTGTTAATCCCGTACCAATCAGTAGTATAGGGGCATCAGGATCAAGATCATCTAGGGCATCGGCTGACCAAGCATTGCGGAGATAATTACTATCTGTATTCTCAATTTCTGAAGGTGTAGAAAGGGAATTTCCCAAAGCCAAGACAACTTTATCGGCATTAAAATAGCGGCCACTACGGAGAGCAATAGCTGCCCTTTTTGCTTCCGGTTGTATCCCCACCACCTCATCAGTCACCCTTTCCAGACGCACATCACTGGGTGCTGTGGCTTCTGCTTCTGCTAAAACTGACTGAATGTACAAACCATAAACTTTGCGGGGAATGAAGGTACTAGCATTGACTTCTTCGGAAAAAAATGATTCTAACTCGCTGCGGTTGTACTGAAGCCAACGTAACAGATGTCCCGGGTCATGAGGAAACGCGCTCATGTTACCTGCTGAGACATTGAGTAAATGACAGTTAGTCTCCGTACTATAAGCAATTCCCTTGCCAATTTGACGACTGCGCTCAATCAACTTAATGATCAGGGGTTGACTAGCAGTTTTTAATAGATGGGTAGCCACTAGAGTACCACTAAAGCCTCCGCCAACTATAGTGATCGTAGTTGGAGTGTGAGTAGTCAAAAAACTAGAAGTCATGGCATTGTCAGTTAAAATCACTAGTAACGCTGATTTAATCAACAGAACTTACCCATAGGCTAGGAAAATTCAGAGTTTTGATTCATAGATGCCTTTAGTTGCTATATGCTAATTCTTTAACATCAGGGTGAAATTTATTAACAGCTTGCACAAATTCTATTAAAACTTCTTGCAGACGTTGATCAATTTCTTCATCCAACTGCAAACTTCCATCAGCTTGAATTTGAATTTGCTTATCTACTGCGTAAACTGTACTTAAAATATGCCTTGCACCTAATTCACCTAAAACTGGTTTTAAGGCATATTCTATTGATAATAAATGGGCAATTGTACCACCGGTGGCTAAAGGTAATATAACCTTATCTTTTAAGGCTTTTTGTGGTAATAAATCTAAGAAAGATTTGAGTACCCCAGTATAAGCGGCTTTGTAAATTGGAGTGGCAATAATTACGCCACTTGCTTTTTCTAACAATGCTTTTGGTTTTTCTAAAGCAGGGCTATTATAACGTCCAAAAACTAAATCTTCCGCAGGTAAATCTCGCACAGAAATAATATCTGTTTCTAAGCCTTGTTGGGAAACAATTTGAGTCGCATATTCTAAAATTCCGTAGGTTCTGGAAGGATGAGAAGGACTACCAGCGATCGCTAAAATATTAGTCATGTGATCTAAACCTCTTGATTTAATTAATTTTTAACTAATCTACAGTTGCTACTGTTGTTTCTCTAAGTTGTTCTTGAAGCTGCTGGGGAAATTCCCGGTTAGCAACAATCTCACCAAAAGGACTCAATAACTGCGGTTCTACTGTTGGTAAATTATTCAAAGGTAAACGAGGAAAAAGTAATTCTGCTACCCGATAAGCTTCTTCTAAATGGGGATAACCAGAGAAGATAAAAGTATCAATTCCTAAATCTGCATACTCTTGCATTCTTCGAGCAACAGTATCAGGATCGCCTACTAATGCAGTTCCAGCACCACCACGCACTAAACCAATTCCTGCCCATAAATTGGGGCTAATTTCTAATGCTTCCCGACTACCATTATGTAATTCCTTCATCAACTGTTGTCCAACTGAATCCATGCGAGAGTAGGCTTGTTGGGCTTTGTTAATAGCCTCATCATCTACATAACGAATCAAATCATTAGCCGCATCCCAAGCCTGACTTTCAGTTTCTCTAACAATGACATGAAGACGAATCCCAAACCGTAAGGTTCTACCTTGTGCTTCTGCTAAACGTTTTACAGAAGCGATTTTTTCTGCTACTTTTTCAGGTGGTTCACCCCAAGTTAAATATACATCAACGTGCTTGGCAGCAATTTCTTGGGCAATCGTAGAAGAACCACCAAACCACAAAGGTGGATAAGGTTTCTGCACATTAGGAAATAGTATTTTCCCTTCTTTAATATTGAGATAATCACCTTCAAAGTTAGAAGTTTCACCACCTGCTATTTGTCGCCAAACTGTTAAAAATTCATCTGTCAGTTTATAGCGATCATCATGACTAAGATGCAAACCATCACCAGCTAATTCAACAGGATCACCACCAGTAACGACATTAATTAATAGTCGTCCGCCAGAAATTCTATCAAAAGTTGCTGCCATTCTTGCCGCTACCCCTGGTGACATCAATCCTGGACGGATTGCTACTAAAAATCGCATTTTTTTAGTGTGACTTACCAAAGTTGAAGCTAAAATCCAGGCATCTTCACAGGAACGACCTGTAGGTAATAAAGCTCCTGTAAATCCTAATTGATCAACCGCTTGGGCAATTTGTCGCCAATAATCAAAGTTGACTGAACGACCACCTATAGCAGTTCCTAGATAGCGTCCATCGCCATGTGTGGGAATAAACCAAAGAACTTGCATGATGTTTAAGTGTAAAACTTTGTAATCAAAAACTCAATCAATAACTACGGTAATTCTATCGATTAACCGTACTATTGAGGTAATGTTTAAGAGTATTGCACAAATGAATCAAGAAAAGCAATACTTTTACAAAAAAACACTGTAACTTTATCGAGTATTAGTAGATTAACCCTTTAAATAACTGGGATTCCACTGCAACCAGTAGTTTTCCAAAGCTTTAGCAACTATATCAGCCAGCTTGCCGAACAAGGCATAGATTAGAATGCTTAACACAACAACATCCGTTTGCATAAATTCTCTAGCATTTGTTGCCATATATCCAATTCCAGAATCAGCAGCAATTGTTTCTGCCACAATAAGTGTTAACCACATAATCCCCAAAGAAAACCGCACACCAACTAAAATTGAAGACATTGCTCCTGGGAGAATAATTCGCCAAAATAAACCCCAAGTATTTAAACCATAAATTTTACCCATTTCAATCAATCCATGATCAACACTACGAATCCCATGAAAAGTGTTTAAATAAATGGGAAACATTACACCCAAAGATACTAGAAATAATCTCGCTTCATCACCAATGCCAAACCATAAAATTACTAGAGGAATTAATGCTAAATTAGGAATATTCCGCAACATTTGCAGTGATGTATCTAGTAATTTTTCCGCAATCCGAGAAACACCATTAAGTAAACCTAAACTAAATCCAATACTTCCCCCAATTAAAAACCCGGATATCGCTCGTAAGGCACTAATACCAATATTTCTGAAAAGTTCACCTGTCTGAGCTAATTTAATAGCAGCAATAAGAACTGCCAAAGGTGCGGGTAATATTCTTGTAGGAATAACACCAATAGAGGATAACAACTGCCACACTACAATTATTGTAATTGGTACAACCCAGGGTATAAATGATTGAAAATAGCGGTTTTTCAGAAATTTAAAATAGAACTTATTTTTTCTTGTTGAATACTTTGATGAAAAATCAGTAGAAGAAAGTTTCATGACCATTTATTTATTAAGTGATGATGAGAATGATTACAAGCAGAGTTTATTTGTTCCTAGACACAAATATTCACACAAATATTCTGACTCCTGAATTCTTACCAACCAATTATGATTTGTTCTCAGAAATCAGGAATCTCAATTAGTAGTTATTTTCTACTAATTCTTCGCGGTGTAATAGCTGCATACTGCTGAGAAGTGAGAACTGAATCTTTGATAGCAATTCGCCTAGGAATCACTTTTTCGTTGTAGAATAGATCCGCAATGCGTTGTTGCTCGGCAATCAGAGATGAGTTAATTGGACGTAAACGAAATGTACGTCTACGAACTACCACAGATAAAAGCGCTGGATCAAGTTTCAATTCAGGAGCAAGAATTTTCACAACTTCATTAGGATTAGATTCTGCCCATTCCCCTAACTTATCCACTTCTTCTAAAACTATACGCACAACTTCTGGATTTTCAACGGCAAAACTACGTCTAGCCATATAAAAACCACCTTGGTTAGCAATTCCTGAAGCATTTCTCAAAACACGAGCATTAGCATTTTTCTGGACAAAAGCAATAAAAGGATCCCAAGCTACCCAAGCATCAATCTTCTTTTGAATAAAGGCATCACGGGCTTCAGCAGGAGTTAAACTCACTGCTTGAATATCACTAATTTTTAACCCGACTTCACCTAATGCTCTAAGCAGTAAATAATGTGCAGCAGATCCTCTTTGAAAAACAACTTTTTTACCTTTAAGATCCTTAACTGTTTTAATAGGAGAATCTTGTTGAACAACAATAGCACTACCTTCACCCTTACTGGGTTTACGTCCAGCAATATAGGCAAGTTGAGCGCCAGCAGCTTGAGCAAATATAGGTGGTGTTTCTCCCACAGAACCAATATCAACTCTGTTAGCATTCATCGCTTCCATAAGTTGGGGTCCAGCAGGAAATGGAGACCATTCTACTTTGATACCCAAAGGTTCAAGACGTTTATCTACTACTCCTTTGATCTTTACAATATCGCCAGAAGTTTGATAAGCCAGTCGGACTACTTTGGTGTTAATGCCTGTTTTATTAGTTGTATTTTGGGCTTCGACTATTTTACTGGAAATTGGTACAGAAAGAGTAACTAAAGCTAATGCTGATATTGAGTATTGAAGGAATTTCTGTAAAAATATGCGTCGTGGTAAGTTAAGCTTCATGCTTCTGTCTCCTCAATAAATTTCAATTCAAATTGTTTTATGACTGTTTTTATTACAAAACCTAAAATGGGCGACTACCCGCTAAACTAATCCGTTTCAAAACTCGACGTTCATTAGGATCAAAAGCTTGACGGTAATGTAATGTAGATTGATTATCCCAATAAACAATATCGCCCACAGACCATTTATGTTGATAATAAAATTGACGTTGATGCAGATGATATCGCAACTGTGCAATTAATTCTTGACCCTCTTGGGGATCTAAACCTACAATTTCCACTTCTGTGGCGTAATCTAAATATAAAATCTTCTTGCCACTTTCTGGATGTGTTCTGACTAATGGATGGGGAAATACAGGACTAATGAGAGGAATATTTTTATCCTCACGATATTTTCTTCTGGGTTCTCCTGGTTTATTTAAAAACGGATTATAAGTAATCAACTGTAAATTAGCAATTCGTTTTTTTGTTGATTCATCCAAAGTTGCATAAGCTAAATTTAGATTTAACCAGGAAGTATCTCCCCCTTGGGATGGAATTTCTAAAGCATAAAGTAAAGAACCACTGGAAGGAAAAGGAGTCCATTTATGATCAGAATGAAAAGGTATTTCACCTGTTCCTGTATAACCGTTATCAACATTGGAAACAGGAATTATCACTGGTGTGATTCCGGGCTGAGAAGCTAAAACTGGAACGTTATCTGGAGGAACAAAAAGAGAACCAAAGTAAAAACTAAAGTTTAAAAATTGCTCATCAGTCAAATTTTGATTTTTGAAGATGAGAATATGATAATCCCGCAATGCTTGTTTTAATTGTAAAATGACTTCAGGTGCAATGGTTTGACTAGCATCTAGTCCAGTAACTACTGCTCCCAAGGGTGCATCAAGAGGAGTAATTTGAAATTTGGTTAAAGTTAGAGTCGTCATAGTTGAGATTTCCAGATTAATAAATTACAAATTTTTATTTACTTGCTAACACTTCTTTGGGAGTAATTTCCGCATATTGTTCCGGTGTTAAAAACCCGTCTTTAACATTAACTTTCTTGGGTATTAGTCCCAGGCTGTACCATTTATCTGCAACTTCTTGTTGCTTGTTGATCACTGCATCGGTAATAGGCACTAATGCAAAATCATATTTACTGTGCATTTTTTCTAATGTTGGTGCATCAAGTTGAGTTACAGGAGCCAACAATTGAGCAATTTCTTTGGGATTGTTCTTAGACCAAACCTGTGCTTTTTGTAATTCTTCCAAAAATATTTTAATCACTTGAGGATTTTCTTGATAGAATTTACGGTTTGTAGAAATAAAATTATTAGTATCTCTTAAACCATTACCACCATCTATCAACACACGACCAACTTTGTTCTGCACATTTCTGGTAACGAATGGCTCCCAAATAAACCAAGCATCAACTTTACCTTGACTAAAGGCTGCATTAGCATCTGGAGGTGCTAGGAAAACAGACTCAACATCAGTTAGTTTTAAACCCTCTTTTTCTACGGCTCTAACTGTTAGATAATGCCCTATCGAGGCTTTTTGGAAAGCAATTTTTTTACTTTTTAAATCCTGGACACTTTTAACAGGTGAATTAGCTGGAACTAAAAGAGAAACTGCTTGACCATCTGAAGAATTAGCTGCTAAATAAACCAGGGGAGCGCCAGCCGCTTGGGAAAAAATAGGAGGTGATTCAGCAGTGGAAGCAATATCCAGTCCACCTGCATTTAAAGCTTCTAACTGTTGTGGACCTGCGGCAAATTCAGGCCATTCCACTTTATAACCTAGAGGTTCTAAGCGTTTTTCCAGAGTGCCTTGTTTCTCCAGAACTGCTAAGGCTGTAAGTTGTTTAGAACGGACTATCCTCACTACTTTTTGAGTAGAGGTAGAACTGTTCCCAGAGGTAGATGTATTAGTTGTATTAGATGCTGTATTGTTTATCTCTGAATTACTTTGTTTTTGTTGCGGACTGTTGCAACTAAATAGTGTAGTTGACAAAACTACACTATAACCAAAAGCAAATAAGGCATGACGACGAGTAATACGTAGGCCTTTCCATGATTCAATTTTATTTTTCCAATTTGGCATTATTAAATTACCTTTTATGATTGAGTAAGTAAAAAATTTTTCAGCTATTTAATTTAAGTTAATTTAAGAAAGTGAGGTGGGAAAGGAACACCCACCCCATTAAGGTGTGAGAAAAACTAACTGCCACTGACTGAGAAGAAAACTGAGTAATACTAGATGACAAGTCCTAAATTTATGGCTGTACAGAGTTGTGTAGAGTAAAGTTGTGGAAATTTAGGCGATCGCAGAACTAGAACTAAAAACGTATTCCACTTCTGACTTTTGATATTCTGGTTGACCCATGACTCGGTTTAAAATCTTCTCCACAGTCTTAGCAAACTTTGCATCTCCTCTAGCTCTTGGACGTGGGAGATCAATTTTCACATCCATACTAATTTGACCATCTTCAATCAAAACTATTCGGTCTGCTAAAACTACGGCTTCTTCTACATCATGAGTAATTAACAATGCTGTAAATCCTTGTTCTGTCCACAAACGTTCTAATAATTGTTGCATTTCAATTCTAGTTAGGGCATCCAACGCTCCCAAAGGCTCATCTAGCAACAGTAAAGACGGTTTACTTACCAATGCCCTGGCTAAAGCCACCCGTTGTCTTTGTCCACCGGAAAGAACGGAAGGCCATTCGTGGGCGCGGTCTTCTAACCCCACATCACGAAGCACTTGTAAAGCTGTTTGTCGAGCATAAACTTTAGAATTAGCACCTATTAAACCTAATTCTACGTTTGCCAATACTCGCTGCCAAGGTAACAGACGAGAATCCTGAAACATCATCCGAACGGCTGGATTAATAGGTTTATCAGAATATTTACCGTTTAACAAAACATTGCCATCACTGGGCGCATCTAGCCCAGCCACTAGACGCAACATTGTACTTTTACCACAGCCACTCCGACCAACAATAGCTACAAATTCTCCCGGCTGAATCTCTAAATCAATTCCTTGTAAAACAGTTTTGTTGCCAAAAGACTTTCTCAGTCCTTCAAGATTTAATTGCATTCCTTTATTAGTCATGTTCAAAACCTCTTACTTTTGGATTGTTTACTTGTCATGGGAGTAAAGCTGTCAAATAAAAATAGGCAATGCTTATGTAACAGTTTTCTGAGCCGAAATCCTTAGAAAATCAACATATTTATGCTCAGGCTTTAAGAGATATGTAAGATTGACAGCAATTCATCTCTTTTATTAGGTTGAGTATCACATTTCTGGACAACAAGCTTTAGTAAAGAAGCATCTGGTATTAATACCAGTATGCTTGTTTCCGTGCCATTGAGTAGAATCTCCGATAACTTTGTAGGAATACCGTAGTTTTATCTTAGTATTTCACAATTATCTAAAAATTGCAAGCATCTTTGAGAAAAAAATATTAAAAATAGACATAAAAAAATCCCCACTTACTTATGAGGATTTATTCCATACAAAAATTTTGCAATTAATCTATTAATTGCCTACATCAAACAATAACAAAAATTTATTTTTGAGTATTTTTTAACAAATTATTGTGATTTATACCCTGATTACAAAACTTAATTATCCTAATTCAAACCCCAAATTATTCAGAATTTCTTTTAACCTATGCCGACCAGATAAAGATTCAGCCGATGCTACCCTTTTACTAGAATGTTCCGACCAATCACCAGGAATATTCATATGTTGTGAATTGTAGAAATTTTCCATGATTTGGTTATATTCTAATATTCCTTGCTCTTGTTCTGCAAGGTTATATATTTCTCGATGTAAAACTACAGATTGCGGTAAACGTGGTTTAATTGCTATTTTAACAACGGGATCTGCATAGCCCACACACAAACCAAAAACAGCAACTACATGAGGAGGTAAATTCAAAATTTGGGCTACCTCTTGTGGTTTATTTCGCAATGCACCGATATACACAGTTCCTAATCCCAGAGATTCAGCTGCTACTACAGCATTTTGCGCTGCTAAAGCTGCATCTATAGCCGCCATCAAAAACATTTCTAAATAATCTAAACCTTCGTGAGGTAGTCCACGACTTTCAGCAATATTTGTTAGTCTAGCTAAATCTGCTAACCATACTAAAAAGAGAGGACTTTGGCGAATGTGCGCTTGATTATTAGCTAGTTTTGATAATTCTTCTTTACGATTTCCATCTTCAACTGCTACCACACTCCAAGTTTGAAGATTAGAGGAAGTAGAGGCAGATTGGGCAGCAGCGATTAAAACTTCTAAAGTTCCTGGGGGTAAAGCATCAGGTAAATAAGCACGAATTGAACGATGAGATAGCAAAGTTGCTAATGTGTCACTCCAGGGAATATCTGGATTAAATTTGTCATTACCATACCTATAATTTAGTAATTCAGTTAGGTTAGTCATAACTTTTAACTTTCGGAAAAATAATGATAGCAAAGAATGAAAATGTCTGAATCAGGATGTCCAGGATTAAAGGATTAACAGGATTAAAGAATTTTAATAAATACGAAACCCTGCAAATCCTCGAATCATGTAAATCTTGATATGGCTTGCGCTATATTATCAGAGGTACTTTACTAGGTTAAAACCTGAAAGTTGTACGCAGCCAACCGACTACACTAGCAGGATTACTAGCATCTGAGTCTGGTGCTGTTACCCAAATAAATCCAGGTGTAATCTCAATATTATCAGTGAGTTTATATTTATACCATCCCTCAATGTGCAGTGAAGTATCTTTGTCTGCTTGACCCCTACCTGCTCCTAAATCTACATTTGAACTTAAACGAGTCAGTGTTGGTGCTTGACCCACAAAGAGAGCGCCTAAGCTACCTTTTTTACCTAAATCGGGAAATGTTATTCCTGCTCCCCAATTCCAGACTTGACCATCTCCATGCCCTAAATAACGATGGGCTGAATACCCCACAAAACCATTGACTGTTAATTTTGGATTTAGTCTATATAATGCCCCAATTCCATAAAGGTTTCCCACGGTTCCCGCACCAGGTACGGTACTATTTGCTAAGTTACTACCAGCAGCAGGTCCAAAGTTTGTTCCTCCTTGACCAATTGCACCTGGTGGACTGTAGGTATTAGCGTAACTTAAACCAAGGCGAAAATTCTTTTTGGGGCTAAAGTAAGTTAATTGTCCAAAAGCCACATATCTGCCTGTAAACAAACCATTATTAGGCGAGGGGTCATTGCCATTAGGGGCGCTATAGGATGCTCCTAATTGCCACTGCTCACTTAGATTATGAAGAATAGCAATTCCCGGTCCGGTATCTCCATAGTTGTACACCATATTCCGTCGGGAAAATCGTGTTATCCCATTAGTGAAAGAACCTTCAAAGGGGTTAGTTGGTCCACTTAAACCTATTTCATTAGCTCCATCTGACTGAGCAAAAATATTAAATTGGGTCTTTTTACCAATAGGAAAACGATAACGAATACCACTAACAAAAACCTGATTGGGTTGAGCAGGATTAGGTCTACGATTATCGGCCGTTCTGCCATCAAATGTTCCCAAAAGTCCAGTCCTAGTTTGTCCCAAAGATTCAATATTTCCACCTGAAAGGACTAATCGCAGTTGATCTTTACCAGTAAAACTTGTGTTTAGTGCTAATTGAACTGCATTTTGAAATGTGATGATATTAGGTGCTGGTTTTTTGGTGATCACGTTATTGCCCGCTAAAACACCTCCCAGTACGAACTGAGCCTGACCGCTCAGTATAGTTGTTGTCGAAAACTGATTAGCCTCTATTTCTGCTGTTCTTGCTTCTAACTTATCTAGTCTCCCGCGTAATTGAGCAAGTTCGGTACTAAATTCTTCAGTTAGACGTTGTATGCCTTCCAAATCTTCTTTTACAGCTAAATCTGATGTGGATGATGCAATAAGTTTATTTACTTGATCTAAGCAAGCGTTTAATCCTGCGGCAAATTCATAGCGACTCAAGGCACGATTACCTTTAAATGTACTATCTGGATAACCAGCAATACAACCATAACGTTCTACTAAAGATTGCAAAGCTTGAAAAGCCCAATCTGTTGGTTGGACATCTGAAAGTTGGGATACAGATGTAAGTTGTGACTCACTATCTTGAAACTCATTAGATGAAAAGAAAAGTTCTGAGTTAGTTTCTTTTTGGGTAATTATTTGATTAACGTTGTCAGAGTCAGGGATATTTATACTGACGGTTGATAAGGTCTCTTTACCTGTCGTTTCCTTTTCTTGCCCTCTTTCACTAGCAGAAGATTTTGTACTAGCTGCTAAGACCAAGAGGAATATAGACATTGGTAAAGTAAGCAATAAATTCCAAGCAGTTTTTTTCATTTTGGTTGATAACCCCACACACACACAGAATTAGAGCCGACACGAAATTACATAGAATTTCACACTGAATCACAGGAGAAAATCGAACTTCTCAGATAGAACTTTCTTGTAGGTCTATCTGGGTTAGTTTTGTATTATTAATGACATAAAAGCCTAGAGTAATGACACAATTACCTTATGTATAAAAACAATATACGGTAATTCTATCAAGATACTGTAGTTAATGATTGATAAGTAGCACTATTTCATAAAAAAACTAAAATGTGAGTATTCATGGATACATTTTTTAGAATTTTAAATTAATTTTTACAAAGGCTTGTCCATCTAGTTTGGGTATGATAGTATAGTTGTCAAGCTATTAACTCCGATAAATCGGTAGACTTAGTGTATGTTTAAAAGATAGCGATATTATTAGTTTTTGTAACAAAATGGAATTAAGGAGCATTATTCAAACATTATGAAATACAACCAACTTCCTGGAAGCGACCTCAAGGTTTCAGAAATTTGCTTGGGAACGATGACCTATGGACATCAAAATACTATTGAGGAGGCGCATCAACAACTTGACTATGCTGTTGCCCAAGGGATAAATTTCTTGGATACTGCGGAAATGTATCCAGTTCCCCCTCGTGGTGAAACCCAAGGAAAAACTGAGGCTTATATTGGGGAATGGTTAAAGAAACAGCAACGAGATCAACTAATAGTTGCGACTAAAATTGCAGGTCCTGGTCGTCCTTTTTCCTGGTTGAGAGGTGGAAATAATAAAGTTGACCGTGAGAATATTACACAGGCTGTAAATGATAGTTTGCAGAGATTACAAACTGATTATATAGACTTGTATCAAATTCATTGGCCTGATCGTTATGTTCCTACATTTGGACAGACAAGTTATAATCCAGAATTAGAAAGGGAAACTGTGCCTATTGCGGAACAGTTACAGGCGTTTGCTGATGTGATTAAAGCTGGAAAGATTCGTTATTTGGGTTTAAGTAATGAAACACCTTGGGGAGTAAGTGAGTTTGTTCGCATTGCTAATGATTTGGGATTACCTAAAGTTCTGACAACTCAAAATGCTTACAATTTACTCAATCGTAATTTTGAATCAGGTTTAGCTGAAGTTTATCGTTATACAGATGTGGGTTTATTGGCTTATAGTCCTCTTGGGTTTGGGTTTTTAACTGGTAAATACATAGAAAATCAACAGTTAGAAAATACAAGAATATCTCTGTTTCCTGGTTTTGGGCAACGTTATTTGAAACCCAATGTACAAGAAGCGGTTAAGGCTTATGTGGAGATTGCTAAAAAGTATAATCTTTCAGCGACTCAGTTAGCGATCGCATTTGTCAAAAGTCGCTGGTTTGTGAAAAGTACAATTATTGGGGCAACAACTTTGGCACAATTGCAGGAAAATATAGATAGTGTCAATGTGGTTTTGGATAAAGAGATTTTCGCAGAAATAGATGCAATTCATACTCGTTATCCTAATCCAGCACCTTAACCGAGTTTTGTAAAAAAATACAAAGCGAAATTCTCACCTCACTTAATTAGGACTTACGCAAGATGTGACTGAAAACCTTATTCTTGCGTAGGGGTAATTCATGAATTACCCCTACTTTCGTTCCCTTTTGCGTAAGTCCTGTTAATATTAGTGGTGGTGAGAGTTACTTTATGAAAAAATAATGTTATTATCTGATTTTGTTACTATTACTGATGTAGAAGCCGCACAAAAACGGCTTGTGGGTATTGCTCATCAAACACCAGTAATTACCTCTGGTACTGTCAATGAACTGACTCAAAGCCAAGTATTTTTTAAATGCGAAAATTTCCAACGGACGGGAGCATTTAAGTTTCGTGGTGCTTATAATGCCCTAGTCCAATTATCAGTAGAACAGAAAATAAAAGGCGTTATTACCTATTCTTCAGGAAATCATGCCCAAGCGATCACTTTAGCCGGGAAATTACTCAATATTCCCACCATTGTAGTTATGCCTGATGATGCACCAATAGTCAAACAAACTGCAACTCGCAGCTATGGTGCAGAAGTCATTTTGTACAACCGTGACACAACTAACCGGGAAGAATTAACCAAAAATCTCGCAGCAGAACGCCAATTAACTTTAATTCCACCTTATGATTATCCTCATGTCATTGCTGGACAAGGTACAACTGCATTAGAACTAATTCAAGAAGTGGGACAACTAGACTACTTATTGGTATGTTGCGGTGGTGGTGGATTAATTTCTGGTTGTGCGATCGCAACAAAAGCACTTTTACCTAATTGTAAAATAATTGGTGTAGAACCAGAATTAGCTGATGATGCTACTCGCTCTTTTTACAGCAAAACCCTGCAAACTGTCCATAATCCCCAGACCATTGCTGATGGTGTCAGGACTCCCAGTTTAGGTAAAATCACCTTTCCCCTAGTCTTAGAATACGTAGATGATATGGTGACTGTATCGGAAGCAGCCATCATTCGCACCATGTTCTTTATTTGGGAACGCTTAAAAATCGTTGTTGAACCCACTGGAGTCATAGCCGCAGCCGCATTATTAGAAGGTAGCGTTAAAGCACCAGCAGCGAGAATTGGCGTAATTATCAGTGGTGGAAATGTAGACTTAGCGCAAGTTAGTCAATTATTACAAACCAC
This sequence comes from Sphaerospermopsis sp. FACHB-1094, assembly GCF_014696195.1. Taxonomy (NCBI): domain Bacteria; kingdom Bacillati; phylum Cyanobacteriota; class Cyanophyceae; order Nostocales; family Aphanizomenonaceae; genus Sphaerospermopsis; species Sphaerospermopsis sp. FACHB-1094. The sequence goes on from NZ_JACJPT010000037.1 coordinate 16,333, forward strand.
TTAATCATTTTTCGTATTACTAGCTAGATATCTAATTATTTAACTACTTGATTTTCTGTAAATTGATATGTTAATCTGTATTTATCCTTAAACTACTAATTCTCGATAGGTTTACCGTATATTAAAATTGGAGTGATAAAAAACACACTCCAAAATCTAAGTTTTTAGCAATCGGGGAATCTTTTTTATGCCAAAAGATTGGTTAGAATGGCACGATCTTTACAACACTGAACCCAAATTACAGCAGCGTTTAGAAATCGTGCAGGAATATATTTCCTATAGTTTAGATCACTCCCCAATAGGAGCTATTCGGGTAGTTAGTGTTTGCGCTGGTGATGGACGAGATTTATTAGGAACATTAGCAAATCATCCCCGTACTAAAGATGTATATGCAAGATTAGTAGAAATCAATCCTGGGTTAGTTGAACGGGGACGTGCGACTATAGAATCATTGGGTCTAACAAAACAAATTGAGTTTATCAATGGTGATGCAACTGCTGCTGATAACTATGTAGGAGCAGTACCAGCAGATATTGTCATTGTCTGTGGTATTTTTGGCAATTTAGCTGATGAAAATGAACTCAATCGTTTATTAGGAAATCTCAGTTTTCTGAGTAAAAAAGGCACATTTGTGCTTTGGACTCGTGGACATTCTAACGGTATTGCTTATTCAGAAACCGTGCGTAAATACTTCCGTGATTTTGGATTTGAGGAAGTTAACTTTAAACTCACAGCAACAGGAGATATGGGAGTAGGAATTCATCGTTATTTAGGTGAACATCTACCTACACCAAAAGAAGAAGAATTATTTGTATTTTCCGGCGTTCCAAATAAAGCGAGATAAGAAATGGCCATTGCAAGCACTACCATATCCAGTTGGGAACAATTATTAGAAAAAGCTCGACAAAATACCCCCGCCCGTCGAGTTAAAAGACCAGGACAAGCACCTTCTACTACTCCTATTCCTAGTAGTCTGTATAAACTTCCCCCTGAGAGAAAACCACCAGTATTGTTATATAGAGATAGTAACTCTTGGTGTCCTTTCTGCGAAAGAGTTTGGTTTGCGTTAGAAGAAAAACAAATTCCCTTTGAAACAGAATTTATTGATCTGAGTAATAAACCGAAATGGTACACAGATTTAGTGCCAACAACTCTTGTACCTGCTGCTAAAATTGAGGGTAAGTTAGTTTATGAATCTAAAGATATTCTTTTAGAATTGGAAGAGCATTTTGGGGAAACGTTATTACCAGAAGATCCAGAAGAAAATGCGATCGCCAGACAATGGGTTGAAGATGCAGAAACCAATGGTTTTCGGGATATTGCCTATAAATTCTTGAGACAACCTCCAGAAGATGCCAAAGAATTAGCAAATTTACAAGCAGAATTTGAAGCTAAATTAGATGAAATTGAAAAGACTTTAGGGAGATATCCAAAACCCTATTTTTTATCAACATTTAGCCTGGTAGATATTATGTATAGTCCCCATTTAGATAGATTGGCGGCTAATTTACCAGTATATAGAGGATATCACATCAAAGGAAATTCTCGTTTTCCTCTCATCAATGTTTGGTTTGCAGCACTTAAAAAACGTCCTGCTTACAACAGAGTTAAATCAGACAACATTACTAATAATTTACTTTTAAGGCGGAGATTTGGCATAGAACCTATTGGTAATCCCTTACCTTTAGATTTAGCTGAGGCTGAATTTATTGAATATCGTGCAGAAGCGGCTGAAAGATTAAGTGATAATCGAGAAGTTGCTATTAGCGATATTCTCAAAAATTCTGGAGTTCAATCTTTAGGTGATATCTCAATCATTAAAGACGCTGTGGATTTTCACCTACGATTATTAGCTGATTATCTCCTGAATGGTAATAACGAATTATTACCAGGCGGTAGAACTGGAGGTAAAGAAAGTATAGATCCAATTATCGCTGCTACAGGGACTATTACGCTGGCTTATATCAGAAATAGAATTTGTGCGCCACGAGATATGAGTGCTGGCGCTGCTACTGCATTACGAGCAGCAGCAGATAAAGTTTTTGCATCTATTTATTGATTTGATAACAAGAGGAATTAAAATGACTGATTTTAAAAAGGTGAGCAATGATTTGAGTATTGCCGGACAAATTTCATCCGATGAATTAAAACAATTGTCAATAGAAGGTTTCAAATCAGTTTTAAATTTACGTTCTCCTGATGAAAATGGTTTTGTTCACGATGAAAAGCAGGAAGCACAAATTGTAGGACTGGAATATACAAACATTCCCTTAAATTCTCAAGCGGCAAATCAAAAATTAACAGCAGAAGCAATTCAAGCTATTGAGAAATTGCCGAAACCAATTTTAATTCACTGTGCTGGTGGTGCAAGAGCCGGAGGAATAGCCTTAATAGCAGAAGCAATTCAAGCAGATTTAACCTATGAACAAATTGCTCAAAAAGCTAATGAATTAGGAATTAATTTAGAACAGCCACATCTCAAGCAATTTTTATTAGAAAAATTTGCAGCCAGACAAAATTAAATTTTCATCTCAGGAGCAAATAAAAATTCAAAATCTAAAACTTAAAATCTAAAACTTTGTGTCTTTGCTCCTTTACCTCTTGGCGCGAAATACATTAACGAATCCACTGGGTAAATTTATCGGGTACAACTGTTATGAGTTTAGAACTAAATCTATCAGGTAGAACAGCAATTGTTACAGGTGGTAGTGCCGGAATTGGATTAGCTACCGCCAAAGGTTTATATAGTGAAGGTGTGAATGTCGTTATTGCTGCTCGCAACCAAAAAAGACTTGATCAAGCAGTAATTGATATTCAATCCTTAGATGATACAAATGCTAAAGTTATTGGTGTGAGTGCCGATTTAACTAAAGCAGAAGATATTGAAAAAGTTGTTTCTAAAACATTAGAACAATTTGGAAAAATTGATATCTTGATTAATAATGCTGGTTCAGCCCGTGCAGGGTCATTTTTAGAATTAAGTGATGAAGCATTTTTAGATGCTTGGAATTTAAAACTTTTGGGTTATATTCGCTTTGTGAGAGCCGTTGTACCTCATCTAAAAAAACAGGGTGATGGACGTATTGTTAACATTATCGGTGGTGCTGGACGTACACCCCGTCCTAATTTCCTACCAGGAGGAACGACAAATGCAGCATTGCTCAACTTTACACGAGGCATTTCTAAAGAATTAGCCCTAGATAATATTAAAATTAATGCCATTTCTCCTGGTTTAACAGACACAGAAAGAGCGAAAACTTTAGCAGTGCAAAATGCCGAAAGTTTGGGTATTACTGTGGATGAATATAAAGCGCAATCAGTGAAATCAATACCTTTAGGAAAAGTAGTTCAACCTGAAGAAATTGCTGCACTAGCTTTATTTTTAGTTTCTGATTTAGCTGGTTCTATTACTGGTGCAGAAATTCAAGTTGATGGTGGAACTACACCGGGAGTCTAAGTTATTCCGTAGGTTGGGTTAAGCGACAGCGCAACCCAACATTTTCAGAATTTTGTTGGGTTTCCTTACGTCAAACGCCACTCGTTTCAAGCCGGGAAACCCGTCCACAACGGTGGCTTCCCAACCTACGGTTTTTCAATCAATTAATGTTACAAAAAAGAGGAAGTTCCATGACTCAAAAACAACTATTTTCGCAAGATAGCGATTTTGATCAAACCTTATTAGCTGATGTGTTAGTAATTGGTGGTGGTCCTGCTGGTACTTGGTCGGCTTGGAGTGCTGCTAATACTGGTGCAAAAGTGGTTTTAGTAGATAAAGGCTATTGTGGTACAAGTGGCTGTGCAGCCGCATCAGGTAACGGTGTATGGTATGTGCCACCAGAACCCGACAGTCGAGAAGCAGCAATGGGTTCTAGAGAGGCTTTAGGAGGGTTTTTATCTAGCCGTGATTGGATGCAACGGGTACTAGATCAAACTTATGCGAACGTCAACCAACTAGCTGAATGGGGTTATCCTTTTCCTACAGATGAAGATGGTAGACTCTATCGGCGCAGTCTCCAAGGTCCAGAATATATGCGTTTGATGCGGCAACAAATAAAACGGGCAGGGGTGAAAATTTTAGATCACAGTCCGGCTTTGCAGTTGTTGGTAGATGCAGAAGGGGCTGTAGCTGGGGCGACAGGGGTTAACCGTCAGACTGGTGAAAAGTGGGTTGTGCGATCGCATTCAGTGATCATTGCTACCGGAGGCTGTGCTTTCTTGAGTAAAGCCTTGGGTTGCAATGTGCTAACAGGGGATGGATACCTGATGGCAGCCGAAGCGGGTGCAGATATGTCAGGAATGGAATTTTCCAACGCCTATGGCATCGCACCTGCTTTTTCTTCTGTAACTAAAACCCTATTCTATAATTGGGCAACTTTCACCTACGAGGATGGTACACCTATCCCCGGCGCTGGTTCGCAAAAAGGGCGTTCTGTCATTGCCGAAACTTTGCTAACTCAGCCTGTTTACGCCATCATTGACAAAGCATCAGAAGAGATGCGGGTGACAATGCGTTTATCTCAACCCAATTTCTTCCTACCTTTTGATCGTGCAGGTATTGATCCCTTTACTCAACGTTTCCCTGTCACCTTGCGTTTAGAGGGGACTGTTCGAGGCACAGGTGGCATTAGAATTACTGATTATACTTGTGCTAGTTCTGTACGTGGACTCTATGCCGCCGGTGATGCCGCAACCAGAGAATTAATTTGTGGTGGCTTTACCGGTGGTGGTAGTCATAACGCAGCTTGGGCGCTATCTTCAGGATATTGGGCAGGACAGTCTGCGGCTACATACTCCCATAATTTAGGTATGCAAGCCAACCAAAGACCAGTTCAAGCTGTAGGTGGTGTAGGATTTATCTCTGGTAGTGAGAAGCAAATTCACAGTGAAGACATCATTAAAGCTACTCAAGCGGAAGTTTTCCCATACAATCACAATTATTTCCGTAATGAAAAAACTTTAACGGAATCATTGCAAAGATTACATTTCCTTTGGCATAAAATTCGTCATAGTGAAGTTGCAGATAATAGTAATATTGTCCGCACAAGGGAAGCTGCGGGAATGGTAGCCACAGCTAGATGGATGTATAGCAGTGCCTTGGAACGGAAAGAAACTCGCGGAATGCACAAACATTTAGATTATCCACAACAGGATGCTAACCAACATCATTATTTAATTAGTGGTGGTTTGGATCAAGTATGGGTAAAAGCTGCACCTATCCAGGAAACAAAAGCGAAAGAACTCGTAACTGTTTAATTGTAGGTTGGAGAGCCATCGCCTTGGACGGGTTTCCCGTCTTGTGGCGAATGGCGTTTGACGCAAGGAAACCCAACATGATTACAACTTAAATTGAACGCAGATGGACGCAGATGAACGCAGATAAAGATGGATTAATCAAGGGATTTCAGGATTATGTTCAGCCTCACATAAAATTGGCTTAACCCAACCTACATCAATATTAATTTTGGTTTTTTATTATGATTGAATTAGTTAGTGAATCCCGGTGCATTCAATGTAATCTCTGTGTGAAAGTTTGCCCAACAAATGTTTTTGATAAAGTACCAGATGCACCTCCAAAAATTGCCAGACAAAGCGATTGTCAAACCTGCTTTATGTGTGAATTATATTGTCCAGTTGATGCGCTGTATGTTGCCCCAGACGTAGAACCATTAACAGGGATCAACGAAGAATCATTAGCAGAATCTCAACTTTTAGGCAGTTATCGTAAAAATATCGGTTGGGGAAAATCTGTTACAACCACAGCTAAAGAAGACTCAACATATAAATTGTTGGAGAAGATGAAATAGAATATCAAAAATAATCGAAGTTATCAATTATGAAACGGGAGCATCCCAATTTTGAAAAAATAATTGCAGCAACACTAAAAAATCTCTTAAACTCTCTTAGCTTTGAGTCCTTTGTGTCCTTTGCGGTTCAATCATATCAAGTCTTTAGAACATTTTGACCTTAGATAAAAATAAATTTACACATTTGGGAGACTCCCTATGAAACTGATTTTACCAGTAGAAATTGCCCATGAGATTGAGCCGCATTTACCTAAAAATACTATTGTATTGCGTGTAGATAGTGAGGGTAATATAGATGGTGATGCCACAGATGCAGAAGTTTATTTTAGTTGGTTTTATCTCAAACCAACTACTTTACATCGAGTATTATATGCAGCGCCTTCATTACGTTGGCATCATGCCCCAAATGCGGGTGTCAATCATATTTTGACACCAAAATATTTAGAAAGAGATTTAATTTTAACTAATGGTGCAGGGGTTCATGGTATCCCTATTGCTGAATTTGTGATTACTTATCTACTGGCTTATTCTAAACGATTACCAAGTTTATATAAACTACAAAATGAGCATGATTGGCAAAGAGGTTTACCAATTCAAGAATTATTCGAGAAAACTTTATTAATTATCGGCGCAGGTGGAATTGGTCAAGAAATTGCGGTTCGTGCTAAAGCTTTTGGAATGCGTATTTTTGGCAGTTCTCGTCATCCAAAACCATTACCAAACTTTGATAAAGTAGTTGGTGCTAATGATTGGAAAGAACTACTTCCAGAAGCAGAATTTGTGGTGATTGCTACACCTTTAACGCCGGAAACAAAGGGAATGATTGATGTGGAAACCCTGCGTTTATTCCGCCCAGATTCCTATTTAATTAATATTGCACGAGGGGCAATTGTTGATGAATCAGCACTTATACAGGCTTTACAAGAAGGTTGGATTGCTGGGGCGGCTTTAGATACAGTATTTATAGAACCATTACCAGCAGAAAGTCCTTTGTGGACATTGCCAAATGTGTTTATTACACCCCATTGTTCTGGAAATTCTCCTAGAGTCAAAGAGAGAACACTTGCTTTATTTCTTGATAATTTCACTCGCTATCGTCAAGGTAAGCCTTTACGCAATGTGGTAGATAAAACTGCTGGTTATTAGGAATTTTTATTCGTCAAAATAGGAAAACCAGATTTTTTTTGATATAATCTACGGTAAACCTATCGAGTTGCTGTGCTTTAGTTTTTTATTGACAAGAGAATTTATCATGACATTAGGCCAAGACATTAATATTCAGATCCATCAAAAAGCATATCCTCATTTTTTAGGGAAGGTATCAGAACTAGGAGTATCCTTATTTAAGGGGACATGGTGGTATATTTATCCTTATATAATAGTTTTCAAAATCATGCTGCTTGCTTTTGCTAGTCTCAGTTTTTTATATATTCATTACTCTAGGCAAAAGCTAATTAAAATTTTCCAAAATAGCAGTGTTTAAAAAAAAGAATGACTAAGATTACAAAATTACAGGCTGTATCTTATTTAGCTCCTAATTATTTTGGATTATATCAGGAGATTACAGCTTATTTAGGTCGTGTTTTACAAGTAGAAATTGCACTACATCAAAGTAAATACGACCCCTTAAAAGACACTCTATTATTTAAAGACCAAATAGACTTGGCTTTTATTTGTGGATTACCACTAATTCGTTATAGTCAAATAGCACCAAATCAATTACAGACATTAGTTGCGCCTGTGATGCAATCATCTCGATATGGTGATTGTCCTATATACTATGCAGATGTGATTGTTAAGACTGATAGCAATATTCAGAAGTTTGCTGATTTATCAGGGAAAACTTTTTGCTATAACGACTCTGGTTCTAATAGTGGTTATCATTTACTTTGGCGGTGGTTGAGTCAAGAAAAATATTCACCCAATTTCTGGGGAAAATCTTTAGAATCAGGTTCTCATCAACGTTCTATTCGTTGGGTAGTTGAAGGACTGGCTGATTGTGCAGCCATTGATAGTGTTGTATTAGAACAAGAATTACGGGATTTTCCTGAATTATCACACCATTTACGTGTGGTGCAAATAATCGGACCCTCTCCTATGCCACCATTGGTAACAGCGCGGCGTTTAGGTATCTCTTTGATTCAGCAAATGCAATTGGCTCTACTCCAACCAGATGCTCAGTTGCAAGAAATTATGAAACAATTTAGTGTTAAGCGTTTTGATGCAGTGAAGTTAGAGAATTATCGGGTACTTAATCAGTGCCAATAATATAGGGACGGGCAAGACTTGTACTGAGCAGTTCGACAAGCTCACTGTAACACTTGCCGTTAGCGTGGCGTGGCGTTAGCCATAGTATGCCCATCCCATAAGATTTTAAGCACTAATAGGATAAATTCGATGCTGCTTTTGTTCGCGCAAGAGAGCATCTTGATAAATTTCTGCAAATAATACTCGCTGTGCATGACTTCCCCCAATCTCATGCAACCGCGATAATACAAATTTGAGTTCGTTAACAGTTGTCTGGAAATCACCTTGAGCATGAGCTACCATGCCCTTAGCTGCGGGAATTGCTATCTTTACCCAACTCCTGCGGAGAAAGGGATTAATACTCAAGGCGTGATGTTTCATACTTTGAAGCATTTCTTTTACCCAGTTATTGTGTCCAGCTTTGGTAAGGGCATAGACATAATGCAAATCCTGGAATGGTAATGCGTGTTCATCAATGCGACTGTAAAGATAAGGACTGATATCTTGCCAACGGTTGCCTACATCTACCCCACGTAATTCTAGCCGTAATAACATGGAAATTGCCCCTACTTGGTCTTTGGGAGATTGTTTGTTAGCACGTTGCCAAATATGCTCATCGTAGATTTTCAGAACCTTTTCGTAGTTTTCTAATTGCCAATAATACAGTGCTATATGCCACCAGTTGTGGGTATAAAGCATAGAGTTACAGTTGTCCCAGGTGTATGCAAAATTCTCCATCCAAATTATTCCCTCCTGGGTTCTTCCTTGGGTTTCCATTACATGAGCAATAGCATGATGCGCCCAAGGATCATATATATTTAACGCTATCGCCTCAAGTGCCATTTTTTCTGCTGCTGGTAATTGGTGACATTGTTCTAAGCCAAAAGCCACCATCCCATATAGATAATCTTGTTGGGGATTGTTAGGTAAAACTTTTTGGGCAATTTCTAGTAATTTTTCTTTATTACCTGTATAAAAATAGTGATATTGCCCCTGCTGCACGGAAATTAAATCAGTGGGAAATTGATTGGTAATCTCTTCATGAAGGGCTATTGCTACATCAATCTCTTGATTTGCCCAAGCTAAAATTGCTTCTACGTATAACTGTTCTCTGGCAGTAATTTTGCCTAAATTTCTTTGTGCGACTTGCAAATATGGTTGTGCCTGTTGCCAATCTTTTGTACTTTCTTGACTCAGATGATAAGCGGCTGCATAAGCATTAGCTAAAGCACAATTTGGATCAGCGTCAACTGCTTCTAAAATCGCTGTTTTTGCATCTTTACCATAAGCAAGGGATTGATCAATAAAACGGTTAATAGCAGCGATCGCTTCGGCTGAATCTGTTGTCACTAACAGCCCTTGTCCATCTTTAAGCATCATAAATTCCTTGCAGCAAGATTTATAAAGTAAATTTTTAACTACGGTAACTCGGTCGGAATACTGTACTTAACAGCTAGATTATGCCACAACCTCTCCCAAACCGCAAGCAAAAACTACGGTAAGTTGATAAAGTTACCGGAGAATATATCTTTGCAAAGCTTTATTTCCGAGAACTACCTCGATGAATGAATGCTGTCGATTGGGTTTAATCTAAATAAATACAAAATTACGGTATAATAGTTAAGTCACTTGAATTGGGTGTTATTAATGCAGCCACTACATTATTTAATATTCCATCCTGACTACGCAAGCTTAGTGGTGCAGAAAAGTCCTGAAAAATTGAAATATTGGTAGATACCCTGCGTTTATTTCGCCCTGACTCCTATTTAATTAATATTGCGCGAGGGGCAATTGTTGATGAATCAGCACTTACTCAAGCTTTACAAGCAGGGTGGATTTCTGGGGCAGCTTTAGACACTGTATTTACAGAACCATTACCAGCAGAAGGTCCTTTGTGGACATTGCCAAATGTGTTTATTACACCCCATTGTTCTGGAAATTCTCCTAGAGTCAAAGAGAGAACACTTGCCCTATTTCTTGACAATTTCAACCGCTATTGTCAAGGTAAGTCTTTACGCAATGTGGTAGATAAAACTGCTGGTTATTAAATAATAATAAATATAAAATAAGTAGGGATAAACGTAAGTTTGCTTTTACATTTTTAACGTAGATTACGCAGGCTATGCAGTATAACTTATTTAGTCGGTTGGGTGAAATAGCTACACTATTTTTTAAATTGGGTGTTATTGGCTTTGGTGGACCAGTTGCCCATATTGCCATGATTGAAGATGAAGTAGTGAAGCGTCGTCGGTGGTTGACACAAGACCATTTTCTGGATTTACTAGGTGCAACTAATTTGATTCCTGGTCCCAATTCCACTGAAATGGCAATTCATGTCGGATATATTTATGCAGGATGGCCAGGGTTAATTGTCTCAGGTGTTTGTTTTATATTACCTGCGGTTTTAATAACAGGGATATTTGCCTGGATTTATGTTAATTATGGTAGTTTACCTCAAATTTCACCTTTACTTTATGGTATCAAACCTGCTGTTTTAGCGGTTATTGTAAATTCCCTTTGGGGTTTAGCAAAAAAAGCGGTTAAAAACCGTCAATTACTGATTATTGCTATAGCTGTAGGATTATTGGTATTAATTCGGCAAGTGAATGAAGTAATTGCCTTATTGTTTGGAGGATTACTAGGTATGATTTGGTTACATCCTAGAAATCAAGACAAACCACCAGGAAATAAACCTAACTTATTGATTGCTGTCTTAACTACAGGGGCAACTTTACAGACAACATCTACAATTAGCACTGTGGCAGGTACATCTATTCCTTTATGGCAATTAGGTTGGTTTTTTCTGAAAGTTGGTAGTGTTTTGTTTGGTGGTGGCTATGTGCTAATTGCATTTTTGCAGGGGGGATTAGTTCAAGAATATGGCTGGTTAACACAACAGCAGCTACTAGATGCGATCGCTATTGGTCAATTTACCCCTGGTCCAGTGCTGTCTACTGCCACTTTTATCGGCTATGTCTTAGCTGGTATACCTGGTGCGATAGTAGCTACCATTGGTATTTTTCTACCATCTTTTCTCTTTGTTGCTGCCTTAAATCCGATTATTCCCCGTTTACGCAGTTCTGCTTGGATAAGATCATTTTTAGATGCTGTGAATGCCAGTGCTGTAGCACTGATGGTAGTAGCTACCTTGCAACTGGGAATAGCTACTTTAAAAATAGCAAAACCACCCTATGTAGATATTTTGGGGATAGCGATCGCACTCATCTCCACAGTTTTGATTACTCGTTACCGCATCAATGCTGCTTGGCTAGTTTTAGGTAGTAGTTTAATTGGTTATGGTGCTATGGCTTTAGGCTATATCAAATAAAAAATTGTTGAATATTTTAGCAGAGAAAATTCACGGAAAGGATTTTTCAGCAACCCCTAATTAGAGAAATATTTTTTTTACAGCAGATTGGAGATTATGAAGTACATTAGCCTATTGAACTTCAAGTTTTAAAACTATCTTCTAAAATTGACGTACCTCATTTACTCCAAAAGTGCTGTCATTATTTACTGTTAATCATCATCATCAGCAGGAGCATTTAGCTGTGAAGCAATTGGTTGATTATTTTGACCAATTAAAAATCTAAAAAAACGATTAAGTCGCTTCATACCACTCAAAGTAATTAAAGTCAAAAATCCTCCCAACAATCCCATTTGCCACAAACCACAACCAATAGCTGCTCCTAATCCTGCCGCTGTCCAAACACAGGCCGCTGTAGTCAAACCCCGTACTTTTGGCACTTCAGATTTTCTGGGAGATTCTTGCAAAATTAATCCTGCACCAAGAAAGCCTATACCAGTAGTTACACCTTGAATAGTACGACTCAGAGCATTAGTCGCAGCAAACGAACTTTCACCTTCAGCTTGCAAAGGAATCATCACAAATAATGCTGCTCCCATAGTCACCAGCATAAATGTCCTCATCCCTGCTGCTCTACCACCTTTCTGGCGATTCAATCCAATTATGCAACCGACTAAAAGTGCCAGTATTAGTCTAAAACCTATATGTATCCAATCATCGGCAGCCAAAAACATTACACTCATGGATTGATTCCTCTGAAAGATGGAACGGAGTTTTGCACCTATTACCCACAGGAGAAAAGATTACCTATTGATGATTGCAGCAAATATAACTCCAGTAAGTTGATAGGTTTAAAGTAGTTGGTTTTTACTTTAACAGAAAATTAACAATAAGTAAAATAACTTAGGTACTGCCCAATAGCTACAGCAGTTGAGAAAGCTGCCGCATATCATTAAAAACTATCTTTGTATAATTGGTGCGCTATCTACTAACACTCCATCCCAATCAAAAATTACAAGTTTGAACTGAGTTTTGTCCATATTGTTATCTATATCATTAGATATATCCAGCAGAAATTAAATATACGTTTCCCCTGACCTTTGTAAGGACAATTTATGAATTGTCCCTACGATAATTGTAACTACTAAGTCTAATGAGTCTACTTCAGTCGTTTAGGTGTAATAGCTTCAGCTAATTGAGCAGGTAAAGTTGCATCCTTAACATTTATCTTGCGGGGAATAACTTTTTCTTCAAAATAGAAATCTGCCACTCGCTGTTGTTCAGAAATAATAGCAGGTGTGAGTTTTCTTAACCGATATGTACGTCGCCGTGCTACAACTTCTAAAACTGATACATCTATTTTCAATTCCGGTGCAAAAGCTTTGGCGACTTCCTTAGGGTTTTTATCAGCCCATTCTCCTACCTTGTCTGCTTCTTCTAAAAATACTTTTGTTAATTCGGGATTTTTAGTAACAAATTCCCGTCTACCGATATAAAATCCGCCGAGAGTATTAATCCCTGATGCATTTCTCAAATTACGAATAGGAATAGTTTTCTCTACAAGAGCTAAAAAGGGATCACCACCTACCCAAACTTCAACTTTATTTTGAATGAAAGCATCACGGGCTTCAGATGGAGTTAATCCCACAACTTGAACATCACTAATCTTTAAACCCACTTCTTTTAAAGCTTTAGCTAATAAATAATGGGCGTTTGATCCACGTTGAAAGGCAACTTTCTTACCCTTAATATCCGCTAATTTCTTAATCGGAGAATCGGCTCTGACTATAATACCTTGTCCTAGTCCTCTACTGGGTACACGCCCAGCAATATAAATGACTTCTGTGACACCTGCCGCTTGGGAAAATATTGGGGGTGTTTCTCCCACAGTACCGATATCAACTTTACCTGCATTCATTGCTTCTATTAATTGTGGACCGGCTGGAAATGGTCCCACCCAATTCACCTTTACACCTAAGGCTTGAAAACGTGGTTCAACAACTTTTCTGATTTTGACAATATCACCAGAAGTTTGATAAGCTAAGTTGATTACTTTAGAAGTAAATCCAGGTTTTGTCTGAGCTTGGCTTGTTTCCAATAAACTACTTGTTATGGGTATAGATAGAAAAAACAATCCCAATAACAACCGTGTTAAAACTATAGGACGTTGTGCTAAAAATTGTGTTTTCATAGATGAAATATTCAGAGTGTATTTGAAGTTGAATAAAATTTTAGAAAAACTACTGTATGTCTACCGTAATTAAGTAGTTGCAGATATTAATATTGCATAAATAAATCCTAAAATCAAGTATTTTCTAATACATTTTTCTCTAAAAATTTGAATTTGGTTTAAGCATTCGACTAATCGCTGAGGTTTAATCGCTGAGGTTTAAATAATTGCAAGTATTTATTTATAACATTAATTTATACCCAGATCCTGAATCATTTGATTTATTGTGTTAACCAATCATCAATTGATGTCAGAAGTCGGGGATCTTATTTTATCTATATGTTTATAAATAATCTTTAAGAAAGTAATCCCATTTCCTCATATATTGGGTTTACCACTTTTCTGATAGTCGATATTTTTGTGGCAAAACAATAAGTTACAACAATACAACAAACACCGCTAAATAATAAAGCATTAGCAACACCAATATAATTTGCTAATCCTCCGAAAAATAAATTACCAAGAGGCAATATTCCCAAAAAAGTAGTCATAAATATACTAGTTACTCGTCCTCTTTTATCTTCTTCCACTAAAATTACTTGCATAAAATTACTAATTGAAGCTAAAGTTAGTGTGTTAGTTAATCCCACAATAAAGATCAATACTAAACAAACTTCTAGCTGTGTTGAGCGAGAAAATAATATTAAGGATACTCCCAGCACTAAAGTAGAAATTGCCATAACTTTTTCTAGTCCTATGACTTGCTTGCGCTGCATTAGATAAATACCAGAAAAAATAGAACCAAAAGCTGTAGAAGTCATCAAAAAACCCATTGTTCCTGCATTTCCTTTCAGCACTTCTTTAGCAAATATCGGTATAAGATTTACATGAGTCATTGCCATAAAGCAAACTATCATTTGCAATATTAAAATAGCTTTAATAGGCACAAAATTATAAACAAAAATAAATCCTTCTTTCAAGTTATACCAGATTTTTGGAGGTTTTGATATGGATGAAATATTGATATTTGTTTTTATCTGCATAGTGAAGATAACTAATATAAAAGGCAAATAACTAATAGCATCTACTAAAAAACATAAACCTGCTGCATTTCTAACAAGTATCAAACCCCCAATCATCGGACTAACAAATTTAGCTGTATTCATTAAAAATGAATGCACAGCCATCACAGTATAAGTATCACTTCTATTTTCTAGTAATCTAGGAAGAGTTACTTGACGTGCTGGTAAATCAAAAGCTTTTACTGTGCCTTGAAGAATACCAATAATAATAATATATGTAAAATTAATCTGATTACTAAAAGTTAAAAAGGTTAATAGTGAAGATAGGAAAATAGATACTATCTGGGTAGTTAATAGAACATACCTTAAATTCCATCTATCTAATAATACTCCTACCAATGGTGTAATCACTAAACCCATAGCTTGATTGCTAAATCCAGCTATACCAACTAACATGGCTGAATCTGTCAATTGATAAACCAGCCATACCAAGGTAATTTGTGTCATCCAAGAGCCGAAAAAAGACACGCTTTCCCCAATCAAAAAAGCAGATACTTTGTTATTTTTATTTAATGATTTTACATTTTCTTCTAACATTAATATTACCTATTTTTTCGGTATAATTGTGAATAGCTGTCAGTATCATCTGAGAGGATGTTTTAAAAGTGGTATACCGTAATTTTAATCACATTGCTACCCCCCTTCTTGTAAAAGGGGGAAACAATAAAAATACGGTTCCCTCCCCTTTATAAGGGGAGGGTTAGGGAGGGGTAAAAATATGTGATACACCATGACAGAATTTTCAAACAACCTCTGAGTATCATCGATCTTGCAAAGTTGGGCGAATTAAGATTTCATTCACATTTACGTGCTGTGGTTGGGTAATAGCATAAACTATTGCTGCTGCTATATCTTCACTTTGTAATGGTGTAATTGCTTTGCGTCTGGCTTCAATTTCCTGTTTAGCTACCATATCAGTAATATGCTGATCAATTTCTGTTTCAACTAAACCAGGCTCAATAATAGTAACACGGATATTATCTTGATAAACTTCCTGTCTTAATGCTTCCGAAAAGGCATTTACACCCCATTTAGTGACATTATAACCAGCCATTCCTGCACGAGCGATGCGGCCTGCTACGGATGAAATATTAACGATATGTCCTGATTTTTGCGTTTTGAATATAGGTAAGACTGTACGAGTTGCATACATTAACCCCAAGACATTAATATCAATCATTTTTCGCCAATTTGCGGGATCTGCATTTTCAATCCTGCCAGGAAATGATATACCTGCATTGTTTACTAAAATATCTACGCGACCAAATTTTGCATTAGCTTTTTGGATCAAATTTTGAACCTGTGCTTCATCGGTAATATCTGCAATAACAGATAATCCTTGTCCACCATTTTCAGTAATATACTTTATTATCGCTTCTAAACGGTCTCTCCTTCTAGCTGCAATTACTACTTTTGCTCCTTCTGCTGCTAATGAAATAGCCGTAGCTTTACCAATTCCCGAAGATGCTCCCGTAATAATAGCCACCTTACCATCTAATTTACCTGCCATAGTAAACACCCATTGATTAATTTTAAAGTACGGTATCTTGATAAAGTTACTGTAGATTTAAAATTAAAGATATCACAGATCATTAGAAAAAGCAAAAAAAGTAGCTTCTAATGCCGTAGCAATGTGTATAAATATTTGACTTGTAATTGTGCTAGAGTCAGCAAGAGTAAGAGGTTGTCCAGTATCACCACCATTACAAATACGCGGATCGAGGGGAATTTTACCTAAAAGCGGTGCTTGGAGTTCATTAGACAGTTTTTCACCGCCACCACTACCAAAAATCGGAGTTTCTTCGCCATTTACGCCCATAAAATAGCTCATATTTTCGATAATACCGAGAACAGGAACACCCACTTGACGAAACATATAGATACTGCGACGCACATCAGAAATCGCCACTTCTTGAGGTGTTGTTACTAATATGACTCCACAAATCGGGCTTTCTTGCACAATCGTGATTTGAGCATCACCAGTACCGGGAGGTAAATCTATTAACAAATAGTCCAATTCTCCCCATTCAACATCATGTATAAATTGAGTAATGATTTTATGTAATACTGGTCCACGCCATGCTAGAGGATGATCTGGTTCTGCCAACAATCCTACAGACATGACTTTGATACCATGAGCTTGTAACGGTAAAAATTTCTGACCATTAACAGTATCAATAACTGTAACTTCCGATTGTCCTAACCCTAACATCTGAGGAACATTAGGACCATAAACATCAGCATCTAATAACCCAACTTTTGCTCCTTTTAACCTCAAAGCTGCTGCTAAATTAACTGCGGTTGTGGATTTACCTACACCTCCTTTACCGCTAGATATGGCTAATGTCGTTTTCACTCCTGGAATTGTACAAATTTGAATATAGATTTTTTTACACCAAGATAATGATGATAATACCGCTTTAATCTCTGCCTCTAAATGCTGTTGACGAGAACCTATATACAAGCGCAAATAAATATATTGATCAACTATCCGTAGATTTCGCACCATTCCCAAACTAACGATATCGTTTTTCAGACTGGGTTCAATTACTTGTTTGAGGAGTTGGATAACTTCTTCTTGTGGGAGATGGGAAGAATCTCTTTGTAGTTCTTCTTGCAAAAGGCCATTGTTCAAATCTGATTTTTTCAACATTTTACGGTTATCTGGTATAGAAAATCACAAAATCAATAACTAGGTAACAGGATAATTACTTTTTTTAAAGAAAAGCTTGCATTTCAATTACCTTTATGTGATATTTTAAAAAATACGGTAACTTGATTGGTATACTGTACTTTATCATAAATTGACCTAAAGTCTGAATAATATATTGACCTTTAGCACTAGAGTTATGTTGAGTAAATTCTCTCTATTCCGATTATTTGAAGTTGGAATCACTTTTCTGAAAAAATCTAATATTCGCAATTTTTCCTTATTGTTTGCAGTTGGACTAAGCCTAACTTTAGCTATTTCTGCTTGTTCTCCCAACGCCAGCGAAAACACGGGAACAACTCAGACACCTAATTCAAGTCCAACTTCTCAAGCAACAAATAGCAGTGTCGTAGTTCGCATTGGCTACCAAAAAGCTGCAACCGTTCTTTACGCATTAAAGGCAAAACGGGAATTAGAAGAAGCGTTAAAAGGCTCTGGTAATTCTGTGACATGGACTGAATTTCCCGCAGGTCCTCCAATGTTAGAAGCTTTAAATGCTGGTAGTATTGATTTTGGTTATACAGGAGAAGCGCCACCAATTTTTGCCCAAGCGGCAGGTACACCTTTTGTTTATGTTGCCTATGATCCTTGGACTCCCAAAGCAGAAGCGATTATTGTTCATAAGGATTCACCTATTAAAAACGTAGCTGATCTTAAAGGTAAAAAAGTTGCTTTTGTAAAAGGATCAAATACCAATTATTTAGTAATCAAAGCCCTAGAAAAAGCCGGATTAAAATACACCGACATCAAGCCAATTTTCCTGAATCCTTCTGATGGACGTGCTGCTTTTGAAGGAAAAAATGTTGATGCTTGGGCAATTTGGGATCCATTTTTAGCTGCGGCAGAAAAAGCTACTGGCGCACGCACTCTCACAGATGCAACTGGACTAGCACCCAATTTAGGTTATTATTTAGCTGCTCAATCTTTTGTAGAGAAAAATCCAGAAGTGTTAAAAACTGTTTTAGATGGAGTGAATAAAGTCAGCGATTGGGCAAAAAATAATCCTACTGAAGTTGCTAAATTACTCTCACCTGTTTTGGGTATAGATGCGGCCGTTCTAGAAACAGCAGAAAAGCGGCGTGATTATGGTGTATTACCTCTGACAGAGGAAGTAATTACCAAACAGCAAGAAATTGCAGATGCTTTCTACAAAATTCAATTGATTCCTAAAGAGATCAAGGTTAAAGAAGTAGTTTGGCAAGGCAATAAATAGGTTAGTAATTGGTAATTGGTGATTGGTGATAAGAAAATTGCTAATCATCAATTATTTCTAAAAATCTTCCTTGACTTTCTCTGGGTGAGAAAAAATTTTAAATTATTGCAAGAGTTGTATATGGTAACAAACATTAATACACAGTGGCTAAAAACCGATGTTTTAGTAATTGGTGGTGGTACAGCAGGGACAATGGCAGGGATTAAAGCCAAACAGGCAAATCCTAATGCGGAGGTATTGATTTTAGAGAAAGCGAATATTCGCCGCAGTGGGGCGATCGCTATGGGTATGGATGGAGTAAATACAGCCGTTATTCCTGGCAATTCTACCCCAGAACAATACACCCGTGAAGTCACCATTGCTAACGATGGTATTCTACACCAAAAAGCCGTTTATCAAACAGGTAAATTAGGTTTTGAAACCATTCAAGAATTAGAAAATTGGGGTGTTAAATTCCAAAAAGATCCTCAAGGAAATTACGACGTTAAACAAGTGCATCGAGTAGGAAAATATGTCTTACCCATGCCAGAAGGCAAAGATTTAAAAACCATTCTTACTCGTCAAGTTAAACGCCATAAAGTGAAAGTTACAAATCGCGTTATGGCAACTAGAATACTAGTAAAAAATAGTAGAGCGATTGGTGCAGTTGGATTTGATGTGCGTGGTGGTGATTTTGTAGTTATTCAAGCTAAAGCCGTGATACTTTGTACAGGTGCTTGTGGCAGATTAGGACTACCTGCATCTGGTTATCTTTATGGAACTTATGAAAACCCCACAAATGCCGGAGATGGTTATTCAATGGCTTATCATGCAGGAGCAGAATTAAGCAATATTGAATGTTTCCAAATCAACCCATTAATTAAAGATTATAATGGTCCAGCCTGTGCGTATGTTGCTGGTCCCTATGGAGCATATACCGCCAACGCTGAAGGAAACCGCTTCATTAATTGTGATTATTGGAGTGGGCAAATGATGCTAGAGATTTGGAAAGAATTAAACTCTGGTAAAGGACCAATTCAAATGAAAATGACTCATTTGGATGAGGATACAATTTCGGAAATTGAGTCTGTTTTATGGGCAAATGAACGACCGAGTAGAGAACGTTTTCATGAAGGTAGAGGCGAAAACTACCGGACTCATGGGGTTGAGATGAATATCTCAGAAATAGGATTATGTAGTGGACATAGTGCGTCTGGTGTGTGGGTGAATGAAAAAGCAGAAACTACAGTACCAGGATTATATGCAGCCGGAGATATGGCCAGTGTTCCTCATAATTATATGATTGGTGCATTTGTATTTGGTCGGTTAGCAGGAGAAAATGCGATAAATTATATTCAAAATTTAGAATATTTAGAACCAGATGTTGATTTTTTAGAAGCTGAAAAAGCGAGAATTTACGCACCATTAAATCAACCTAATGCTATTCCCCATACTCAAGTTGAATATAAATTACGCCGACTGGTGAATGATTATTTACAACCACCAAAATCCGGGAATAAAATGGAAATTGGACTAAATAATTTTCTTCGCTATCATGAAGTATTAGACCAAATGGGAGCGCGTGATCCCCATGAATTGATGCGATGTATGGAAGTACATTTTATTCGTGATTGTGCAGAAATGGCAGCACGATCATCTTTATATCGTCGGGAAAGTCGTTGGGGTTTATATCATTATCGCTTGGATTTTCCAGATAAGAATAATGAAGAGTGGTTTTGTCATGTGAATTTGAAAAAAGACGAATCAGAAGAAATGATTTTGTTTAAACGTCCCGTTGAGCCTTATGTTGTAGAGGTGGATTTACAGCAAGAAGTTTATAATGTTGCAGTTAGATAACTAGATAATTAGTAAATCAAAAACTAATTAAAAACCTCCTTATTTTTTGATAGTCAGTCTACTTGAATAACTACAACTACCTATGTCAGAAAATTATCGTTTTGAAACCCTACAAGTCCATGCTGGACAAGAACCTGCACCTGGTACTAACGCCCGCGCTGTACCAATTTATCAAACTACTTCCTACGTTTTTGATGATGCTGAACATGGAGCGCGGTTATTTGCTCTCCAGGAATTTGGCAATATTTATACTCGCATCATGAATCCGACAACGGATGTATTTGAAAAAAGGATTGCCGCATTAGAAGGTGGTGTAGCAGCTTTAGCTACTGCAAGCGGTCAAGCAGCACAATTTTTAGCAATAAGTACGATCGCTCAAGCAGGAGATAATATTGTTTCCACCAGTTTCCTCTATGGAGGAACTTATAACCAATTCAAAGTTACTCTTCCACGATTAGGGATCAATGTCAAATTTGTGGAAGGAGATGATCCAGAAAACTTCCGTCAAGCAATTGATCAAAATACCAAAGCTTTGTATGTTGAAACAATTGGTAATCCCCAATTTAACATTCCTGATTTGGCAGCTTTAGCCCACATTGCCCATGAAAATGGTATTCCTTTAATTGTAGATAATACCTTCGGTGCAGGTGGATATTTAGCACGACCAATAGAACATGGTGCTGATATTGTTGTCGAGTCTGCAACTAAATGGATTGGAGGACATGGTACATCCATTGGCGGCGTAGTAGTTGATTCTGGTAAATTTGATTGGGGTAACGGCAAATTTCCCCTCTTTACCGAACCTTCCCCCGCTTATCATGGATTGAATTTTCAAGAAGTATTTGGCAAAGGTAGTCAATTTGGTAATATTGCTTTTATTATTCGCGCCAGAGTGGAAGGATTACGAGATTTAGGAGCAGCATTAAGTCCATTTAATGCTTTTCTATTACTACAAGGATTAGAAACTCTTTCCCTGCGTGTAGATCGTCATGTAAATAATGCTTTAGAATTGGCTAAATGGTTAGAACAACAAGAGCAGGTAGCATGGGTTAATTATCCAGGACTTCCCAATCATCCCTATCATGAACGCGCTAAAAAATATCTTCGACATGGTTTTGGTGGAGTTCTTAATTTTGGTATTAAAGGGGGATTAGAAGCTGGTAAAGCCTTTATTAGTAATGTTAAATTAGCCAGTCATTTAGCAAATGTTGGTGATGCAAAAACCCTTGTTATTCATCCCGCTTCTACAACCCATCAACAGCTAAGTGAGAGTGAACAAATTTCGGCTGGTGTAACACCAGATTTAGTACGGGTATCTGTGGGAATTGAACATATTGACGATATTAAGGAGGATTTTGAACAGGCATTTAGGAAGGTGACAGGTGACAGGTGACAGAAAGAAGAATACAGGAGTTGCAGGAGTTACAGGAGTTACAGAATAATCTATCTACACCTAATACTCCTCAATTACTAAACACCTGTGTTCTATTCCCTATTCCCTATTCCCTATTCCCTACTATATGAAATACCTAGACTTCATTTCACCAAAAACTCAGTTTTATCAACTTTCAAAACCATTTTCATTAGAATCTGGTGAAGTATTAATTGGTGTTCAGGTTGCTTATCGTACCTGGGGAAAATTAAACGCCAACGGTGATAATGGAGTCTTAATTTGTCATGCTTTAACTGGCTCTGCTGACGCTGACGACTGGTGGAAACCTTTATTTGGTGCTGGGAAATCCTTTGATCCTGATCAGGATTTTCTTGTATGCAGCAACATTTTAGGAAGTTGTTACGGTACAACTGGAGCAACTTCTATTAACCCAAATACAGCAAGAATTTATGGTGCATCTTTTCCTAGAATTACAATTAGGGATATGGTGAATTTGCAAGCCGCACTATTAGAATATCTGGATGTTAAATTTCTGCGATTGGTAATAGGTGGTTCACTGGGTGGGATGCAAGTTTTAGAATGGGCATTATTATATCCAGAAAAGGTGAGAGCGATCGCACCAATAGCCGCACCTGGAAGACATTCAGCATGGTCTATTGGTTTAAGTGAAGCACAAAGACAGGCAATTTATACAGATCCAAATTGGCAAGATGGGAACTATACAAGTGATGCACCTCCGAACCAAGGGTTAGCCGTAGCGCGGATGATGGCAATGATTACTTATCGTTATTGGGAGAGTTTTACAAATCGTTTTGGAAGGGAGAAGGATGAATTTAATCAATTTGCCATATCTAGTTATTTACAATATCAAGGTCAAAAACTCATAGAACGTTTTGATGCTAATACTTATATTACATTAACTCATGCAATGGATAGTCATGATGTTAGTTGGCATAGGAAAAATTATCAATCTGTTTTGCAAAGTATCAAACAACCAACTTTAGTTATAGAGATTGATTCTGATGTTCTTTATCCCCCAGTAGAACAACAAGAATTAGTAGATTTAATTCCTAATGCTCAATTAGGATTAATCAAATCACCTCATGGACATGATGCTTTTTTAATTGATATGGAGGAATTGAATGAAATGGTAGTTTCTTTTAGGAAAGGATTAAAATTTTGTGTTTAATTTGTTTAATTTTCAATCAAATTAGGGAGTTAAAAAATTATGGCTTTAATTAATCAAAGAGTAGATGTTCCTGTAATTGTGGATGAATCTAAATGTTTAGAAAAATGTGTTGCTTGTATTGAAGTTTGTCCTCTGGATGTATTAGCAAAAAATCCAGAGACGGGAAAAGCCTATATGAAATATGATGAATGTTGGTTCTGTTTACCCTGTGAAAAAGAATGTCCAACAAATGCGATTACAGTCCAAATTCCTTTTTTATTGCGGTAGAGGTGCAGAAATGTTTACAAATACAGATTCAGAATTAAATCAATGGTTGGAAATGTTGCGATCGCCTGATGTGAGCGATCGCCTAGTTGCGGTAAAATCTCTACAGCATCTCGGAGAAGATGCAGCACTTGATGCTTTAATTATCGCACTGGAAGACGAAAGCACCCCAGTCCAAAAAATAGCTGTATCCGCACTTTGGGAAATTGCCAATCCTCAAGCAGTTCCAGCTTTATTAAAAACCCTCGCTTCCCCAGATGAAGACGTTCGCACCGAAGCATTATCAGCTTTAGGTGAATTAATAAATGCAGATGATTTACTGTTATTGTTAGATGCACTAAATCAAGAAAATATCAACCTGCAAATTAATATTTTAATCTTATTGCGGAAGATACATGATGTTCAATCTTTACCTGCGGTGTTATCTTTCTTTGATTCCAAATATCCAGAACTACGAGAAGCTGCTATTACAACTTTGCGCTATTTAAACCAAGTCCAAATCTGTCCACCAGCTTTATCATTAATCAATGATCCTGATGATAATGTCCGTCGTGCAACAGCATTAACTTTAGGACATTTAGCAGATCAAGAAATTGTAGATTTATTAACTAAAGCACTAATTTCTGATTTTGATTGGCAAGTACGACGCAATGCAGCTAAATCTCTAGCAATTCATGCTAATTCAGCAGCAATTCCCGCTTTAAAAATTGCGCTAAAAGATGAACATTGGCAGGTGCGAAAATTCACGCTTCAAGTATTACAAAAAACGCCAGATCAAAATTTATTACCTGATTTGATTAAAGCATTAATAGACGAATATTCTGATGTGAGAAAAGAAGCAGCCATAGCACTTGGTAATTTAGAAAATGCTGATGCTTTAAATGCACTACAACAAGCACTAGATGATCCTGATCGAGATGTTTGTATTTACGCAGAAAGAGCAATTAAAACAATAATAGGGGCGAAGGATTCGGAAAATAAATTTTGACAAGAACCGATAATTAATAGACCGAATGCTTCGCCCTTACAACACAACTTCGCTAAATATGTACAAATTTGCTCCTGCTTGGGAACAAGAAACAATAGTATTTGGTGCTTCTCAACCTGGATATACTGATAATCAGGTATATGATTGGATTGAGTTTATGAAATCACAAAATATCAAGCGAGTTTGCTGTTTACTTAGTGAAAAACAACTAGCTAATTATGCTCATCTTTTAGATACATATCGGCAAGAATTTGGTAATCAACAAATTTGTTGGACACCAATTGAAGATTTTTATTTATCTGATTTAGAAACACTCATAGAGAAAATCCTACCTTTTTTGATCACAGCAAATCAACAAAATGAAAAAGTAGTTGTGCATTGTGCTGGTGGAATTGGCCGGACTGGGCATATATTAGCAGCTTGGTTAGTGAGTGTGCGGGGATTTTCTAACAAAGATGCAATTTCTGCTGTTATAAGAACAGGGAGAAATCCTCATGAAGCTGTAATGTTAAGTGAAAATCCGTTACAAGTTGCACAAGAATTGAATTTGTTACTTAATAATTGTCGCCTAGCATTCTTAACTAATTGAATACTATTGCTGATTTTTCAGACAAATTCAGCAATTTATAAACACTTTACCATTGATAAAATAGGTGATCATCAAAACTATTATAAAATTGGAATCTAGCAGTTCCTACAATTAAATTATTTGCCTTTTCATCGGAGGAAATAACATGAACTCGAAATAGATAAATACCTTCGCTGGTGGGATTATAAAAAGGTTTTAAAGCGATAATAATTGTTTGATTTGCAGAAACTGGTTTATCAAAAGTAGCAATGATAGTTTGTGGTTGAGTTGAACTTTTGGTTAGGGTAATACCTACCTTTTCTTTTTGTCCACTTGCTTCTACAAAAGCAAAACTGTTTTTCTGATCAAATTCAATATTTTCTACACCTTCTATTTGTGTTAAAACAACCTGTTGCAGTTGCCAATTAGCTAGAGATTCTGGTAATTTGATTGTAAAATAATAAGTTGCGTCCCAAGAACCTGTTTGATTATAGGTTGTTTTGGCAGTTAACAACGGTTTTGATGGTATCCCGTAGGTAGTATGTACAGATAATAAAAAGATTCCTGTACTAATAGCTAGGGTTTTACAAAGAGTTTTACCAAGAGTTTTAAAGTTGTTCATGTTTTGAGGATTTGATATTTTAAATAGGTTTTTCTATTGAATTACACCCTTTTAGTTTAGCAAGTGGAAGTCACTAATAATTACACATATTAGTTAATTTTAATCGTCCTAATTCCTATCTGATTAGGTGGATTAAATGAGAGGTTATATTGCAATACTGCTAAGTTAACTAAATTAGATCAGATTCTCTCATTGTTGTTTGGGTAATTTTATTAATAAATGTTAAGTAATTTTATGTTTTTTATCTCACGCAAAGACGCAGAGGCGCAAAGAAAGAGAGAAGAACAGAAGGAAATGAAAGCATCAAATTTAGATCCCTGACTTCTTTGAATGATCTTCATTATTTACAAAAAATTTAATTAAGAAGTCGGGGATCTTTCGTACCTGGCTTAACTTATATTCATTATTTGTTAATTTTTCTGATTAGCTCCATAGTATCTTGATAGTCTGTTTCTTTACCTTCTTTTTTATAGATATTTGCGGCTATTTGGATATCTTTAATTGCACCCTGCTTATTTCCTAAAGCATAACGGATCAATCCCCGGTCGATGTAGGCATCTACATAATTGGGATTAAACTTGATAGCTAGGTTGTAATCATCAATTGCACCCTGCTTATCTCCTAATTGATAACGGGTCAATCCCCGGTCGCAGTAGGCATTTGCATAGTTAGGATTAATCTTGAGGGCTTGGTTGAAATCTTCTATTGCTCCTTGTTCATCTCCTAAATTAGAACGAGCAACTCCTCGGCTGTAGTAAGCTAAGGCCAAGTTAGGATCAATCTTAATAGCCTGATTGTAATCCTCCATTGCACCCTGCTTATCTCCTAATTTAGAACGGATCAATCCCCGGTCGATGTAGGCATAGGCATTGCTAGGATTAATCTTGAGGGCTTGGTTGAAATCATCTATTGCTCCTTGCTTATTTCCTAAAGCATAACGGATCAATCCCCGGTTTTTGTAGGCTTCGGTAAAGTTAGGATTAAACTTGATAGCTAGGTTGTAATCTTCTATTGCTCCTTGCTTATCTCCTAAATCATCACGGACATATCCCCGGTTGTTGTAGGCTAGGGCTAAGTTAGGATTAAACTTGATAGCTAGGTTGTAATCATCTATTGCTCCTTGCTTATCTCCTAATTGATTACGGACACCTCCCCGGTTGTTGTAGGCTAGTGCATAGTTAGGATTAATCTTGATAGCTTGGTTGTAATCTTCTATTGCTCCTTGCTTATCTCCTAATTGATTACGGACACCTCCCCGGTTGTTGTAGGCTAGTGCATAGTTAGGATTAATCTTGATAGCTTGGTTGTAATCTTCTATTGCTCCTTGCTTATCTCCTAATTGATTACGGACACCTCCCCGGTTGTTGTAGGCTAGTGCATAGTTAGGATTAATCTTGATAGCTTGGTTGTAATCTTCTATTGCTCCTTGCTTATCTCCTAAATCATCACGGACAACTCCCCGGCCGTAGTAGGCTAGGGCAAAATTAGGATTAAACTTGATAGCTAGGTTGTAATCATCTATTGCTCCTTGCTTATCTCCTAATTCATTACGGACATTTCCCCGGTTGTAGTAGGCTTCGGCAAAATTAGGATTAAACTTGATAGCTAGGTTGTAATCATCTATTGCTCCTGGCTTATCTCCTAATTCAGAACGGACACCTCCCCGGTTGTTGTAGGCTTGGGCAAGGTTAGGATTAATCTTGATAGCTAGGTTGTAATCATCTATTGCTCCTTGCTTATCTCCTAATTCAGAACGGACACCTCCCCGGTTGTTGTAGGCTTGGGCAAGGTTAGGATTAATCTTGATAGCTAGGTTGTAATCATCTATAGCACCTTGCTTATCTCCTAAATCATCACGGACATTTCCCCGGTTGTAGTAGGCATCGGCATAGTTAGGATTAAACTTGATAGCTAGGTTGTAATCATCTATTGCTCCTGGCTTATCTCCTAATTCAGAACGGACACCTCCCCGGTTGTTGTAGGCTTGGGCAAGGTTAGGATTAATCTTGATAGCTAGGTTGTAATCATCTATTGCTCCT
>NZ_JACJPT010000038.1:0-43690 GCF_014696195.1 Sphaerospermopsis sp. FACHB-1094
AATGGGGGGTATTTTTGTTTGTTTTTTAGTGGCAGGTTCACTGTTAATTATCCATTATCGAACGGCTTGACAATTTCAGTGAAATCATCTATATTAATGTAATGTGTTCAAATTTATCGACACACCCCGCCCGAACCTTGAAAACCGCATAACTTCGTTCAGGTGTGTCGATGGCTTCCACCATAAGGATTTCAAGCTGCAATTTTCACCATTTCTTGAAGTTTTTTTTCCATTTTCAAGAGGTGTGTCGATCAGGGTATCTGAAACCCTTGCTCTGTAAGGTTTCCAGAAGTGAACTCTTTACAAAATCATTTCCCCGCAAGGGGATGGAAACGCCCAGATAGCAGCGCCGTTCGCGGTGGCATACCACGAGAACTCTTTACAAAATCATTTCCCCGCAAGGGGATGGAAACGCCCAGATAGCAGCGCCGTTCGCGGTGGCATACCACGACTTTCCAAACTCACTTCCCCGCAAGGGGATGGAAAACTCTCCGCTGATCTCACTGGGTAGTTTTTGGAGATCCTTTCCCAACTAAATTCCCCGCAAGGGGATGGAAATAGCCTATTTTGCTATACTCTAATTGCTGATCAGCGACTTTCAGATAAAAAAATATACAATTAATTCTTGTGGGTAGGCATACTTCGACACGCTCAGTACAGGTCTTGCCTGTCCTTAAACCCGGATGGGCTAGAACGTCGATTTAGTAATGCTAGGTAATCTGTTTTTACCTTGTAGGGGCGAAGCATTCGGACAGAATATGAACTGGTTTCACCGATAGGTTATCACCCGAATGCTTCGCCCTTACGATTAATGAATCGGTGTTCTAGAAGCCCATCCCACAATATTAGACCTCTCCGAAAAAGATGTAGGAACAATTGATGAATTGTCCCTACGAATGGGTTTCAAGTTACGCTTATGTAATTTTCGGAGATGTCTATTGGATAATCTATTTCTTGGAAGTCCCTAAAATGGCTTTTTTCATCCTGTTAATCCTTTAATCCTGTACTTCGACTTACTTCGACATAGCTCGACTGCGCTCAGTAACCAGACATCCTGATTCAGACAGTTTCTCCAAAACTCCCCAAAAATGTCATTATAGTAAAGTTGAGAAAATACTGGAGATAAAACTACGGTTTACGCACGTCCTTTAGCCCGGTTAATTGAACAACTGCAACGCCTTCCTGGTGTGGGTCCAAAATCTGCCCAGCGTCTAGCGTTGCATATTTTGAAGCGTCCAGAATCTGAAGTGGAAGCTTTAGCACAAGCATTGATTGATGCTAAAAAACAGGTAGGTTTGTGTCAAGTCTGCTTTCACCTCTCATCTGAACCTGTATGTGATATCTGTCGCAACGCGAACCGGGATAATCAAACTATTTGTGTAGTTGCAGATTCCCGTGATGTGATAGCTTTGGAAAAAACCCGCGAGTATAAAGGGAAGTATCATGTTTTGGGTGGGGTAATTTCGCCGATGGATGGTATTGGCCCAGAACAGTTGACGGTTCAAGCTTTGGTAAGGAGAGTCAGTCAACAAAAACCCCAGGAAGTAATTATGGCTATTAGTCCCAGTGTGGAAGGGGAAACCACTACATTATATATAGGTCAGCTACTCAAACCGTTTACCAAGGTAACGCGCATTGCTTTTGGTTTACCTGTGGGTGGTGATTTAGAGTATGCTGATGAAGTGACACTGGCTAGGGCTTTGGAAGGAAGAAGGGAATTAGATTAGGAGTAGGGGCAAACCCCCCGTGGTTGCCCCAGGAGTCAGGAGTCAGAAGAATAAATAATTATCAATTATCAATTATCAATTATCAATTACTTTTTTTGATGCTTATGTTGCTGTTGTAATTGGTGCATTTTATTAAATAAATGCCAACAATATTCTTCAGGTAGTCCACAGGTGATTGCACCCCTTAGCACAACGTTAAAATACCAATCATTAGGTGCAACTTCTTCTTTTAATTTGTTCACTACTACATAAGTACGAACATTATTATATATTTGATCTTTGTGGTGAATATCTACTATTTCATGACGATAGAATTGTTGGGAAACACCTTCACGTTGATCGAGATTTTCGCTGAGTCTCCAAGGTAACTGATAAAGTACACCTGTGACTAAGGATGTAGAATCATTGACTACATCTAAAACCCCACATTTACGCAGGGGGGAATAACCATAAAATCTGAGTTTATATTCTTTTAATATAGCAGGTCCGATGACATAAGGGTATGTATTTTCACCAAGCGATCGCTTTAAATCCACTGGACACATACAAGAACCATAGGCAAAATAATAAAATGTCGGTTCTGTCTCTACCTTTGCAGGATTTTGAGGTTGTACCCAACTATGGTTTATGTGTCCACTGTGATTACTCATATTCCTTCTTTATATGATAATATAAAAATAGTATTACGTTAATGATCATAAATGATCATATTCAATATATTTAGAGTTCATAAATTTCTAATGGTAAATTATCTGGATCTTTAAAAAAGGTAAATTTCTTGCCTGTAATTTCATCCACTCTGATATTTTCCACTTCGATATTTTGAAAAGTTAAATAATTCACACTTTCTTCAATATTCTCAACTGCAAAAGCAAGATGTCTTAAACCACAAGCTTCTGGATTACTCACTCTTTGGGGAGGGTTGGGAAAGGAGAATAATTCAATTTGGGTATTTCCTACTTTTAAATCTAGTTTATAAGAATTTCTCTCTTTGCGGAAGGTTTCATGAATGATAGGAAAACCAAGAATGTCAACATAAAAATATTTTGATTTTTGGTAATCTGAACAAATGATAGCGATGTGATGAACACCGGAAATTTTCATATATATTAACTATTTGAGTTTATTATTTTTAATTTTCTCTAATAATGTGTTGATTGTTTTTGCATACTTCAAGGCTTTTATTGCGTTAGCACGCAACGTATGGAAAGGTATTTCATCTTCATAATCAGCGTCATTCCTCAATTTTCGCAGATTACGTAAATCTTTTCCCAAATCGACAAAATTAGTATTTGTACTAATTAATAGTATGTCATGGATTATATACTGATGTACATTTTTCTTTTTCTCCTTTTGTTTTTTCTCCATATTAATTAACTCACTATATCCCTCAACATCACGTAAGTAGTTTCTAACTAGGCAAAAAGATGAATAATACGCTCTACTAATAGAAGAGCGTATTTTAGCTTCGTTAAGCGATACATTATCTCCCTGACCCCAGGAAGTGTTTACTTCATTCAGAAGAATTTCTGCAACTTCTAAATAACTTGACCAGTCGAATTTCATTCAAACTCCAAATCTATCGAGAGGTTTACAGCAACTCCCAATGAAGCATCTATCCACCAATTTTCATCAAACTCAGTTTGTTTATTTAAAGCTTCATCTACAAATTCTGGACTCGTACAGATAGCAATGATAAGATATTCCCATTCAGGAGATTCAGGATCAAAGTACAACTTTAATCTTAATTTCTCAGTTGGGAAATATTTTCTTATTTGTGGATGTGCTTCCAACAGCACACCTATCAGATTTGAATGCTTTTGTAAAAACCTGTGTACATCAAATTTGTTTTCTACTATGTACAAGGAATTGATTTTTCTTAATTTATTAGTCCATCTAGTATCTTCTAAAGAAGATTTTTGTATTTTATCTGTTTTAACATCTGAAAACCAAATGTCTTTTTGAAACCAACTATCTATAGATACTTTCGGCTGTTTTATATATATCATATCATGAGTATCTAACAACTGTTTAGTTTGCTGTTCTAAGAGCATTTTACCACCTACTTTATTGAGAGTTAGAGTTAGGATCTAGATAAGTAACACCTGCTTTATTTAGCATTGATTGAACAATATCTGCTTCTATTAAAGATTGAGATAATTGTTCTTGTAATTTTTTGACATCGTTGGAATCTAAGGCCACATAAAACTCCTTTGCACCACTTGCATCCTGATAAGCAATTCTTAATGTGTGAACTACCAAAGCCCCAGCTACACCCTCTTTTGTTTCTGTTTTAAAAACAGGTCTTATGTCTGTAACAATACGTGAACTTAAGAAAATACTATCATACTCTTGTAACAAACCTATAGCTTTAGAAGAAATACTAATAGATCCATCAACTGCCAATATTTTATTTATTCTTTGTTCAAAACGTGCTAATTCTTCAGGTAAAAATGTATCATCTCTTGATAAAGAATTACTCAATCCTGCAATTATTTCACTATTTTTTAGATTCTCTTGGATACGGAGGGAGTAAATTGAACGAATAGCTCTTATAATATCTTCCAAAGCATCAATATCAATTTCCTCTATTTTTGGAGATATTTCTAATACTAAGCTATCTATATTGACAAAGGGATGAACTTCTGTTATTACATTCAGTAATTTATCAAATAAAATTTCATCAATTTTGATAATTAAATTAATACCAGATTGATATTGTTGTGGAATTCTTAAATTTTTCATATTTTTCAACAGTGATATACATTAATTATGGATTACGAGTTAACTAAGCCAAAAGTATTTAGATTCCCATAAATAGATGATTTTCTCAAACCTTAGAATATTATATAATATAACTATCAAAATACATCATTAGTTAAAATTTTTTCTATCAAACTCCAAATCAATATTACCTACATTATATAATGTAATCATAAAATTTGCATATAAATATACTAAAAATAGATGTTTTTTGTAGAGGTATAGCATTGCTAAACCCCTACTTAATTACTACCCTAAAATCGTCTTTGATGCAATCCTGGTTTTCTTGCGGTCTGCTTCCGAAAGTTCTTGACCGGCTTGCAGACGAGTAGCAGAAGTTTGCAATACGGTTGCGGCATTGGTATCACCAATTTGTAAAGCAGTTTTCGCTGCTGTTTGCAACATTGTGACTGCACCTGTGCGATCGCCTTGTTCTAATTTTGCCTCTGCAATCTGAGTTTGGCGATATTTAGCTAATACCAAAATTGACTGTGACACCTGGGTATTTAATGCTGGTTGGTAAGTCTGAGTAATATTAGCATATATCGGCATCAGGGGAGAAAGTAAACTCTCTTTTTTCTGTGCTGGATCATCGTAGCGAATCTGAATATGTCCAATGACTTGTTCACCTTCTGGCAATTGTCCCAAATAAATATTCCCCAAAACTACCCTTTCTACATCTTTCATTAAATCACCCAAACGAATCACAAAGCTACCATTAGCTTCTGTTTCCACTGGTAACTCAATGGTTTCTGGGGCAACTTGGGCGACTGGTTTGAGTTCTGCTAACCGCACACCAGGAACGAGAGACAGCAATAAATGGGCATTGGTTAAGCCCACAGATTGAATGCGTTTAAACAAGCGTTTAAACTGGTCCACAGCTTGGTTAGGAGTCTCAATATAAGCGAGAGTACCACCACCAGCATCGGCGATTTTTTCTAGTAAGTCCTGATTCCAGTCATCACCAAAACCAAAGGTGTTAATGGTGATATTTAATCTGGTGGCTTTTTGTGCTAGTTGCAAACAACGGTTGTTGTCATTTGATCCTATCTGCCATTTCCAGATTTTTAACCCGTTATCACCATGACCATCTGTGAGTAGAAAAGCTTGGGAAACAGCACCTTTTGTTCCTTTGAGCAATTCTGTAATTCCCAAAGATAAACCTTCACCAATAATAGTACCGCCTCCAGCTTTCAGACTTTTGTGTAACTGGGTTTTGATGGTTTTGGGGTCTTGAACGATTTGGTTAGGGATAATGACCTCAGCAGTACCCGCAAAAGCCACAATTGAGATCCTGTCTCCGGGTTTGAGTTGATCTAATAATTGTTCCACTGCCTGAATCACTGTGTTCATAGCTTCGCCGTGCATAGAACCGCTTTTATCGAGAATCAGGCATAAATTCACGGGTATACTAGAATCAAGCTCATCAGCAATAGCCGAAATGGAAATTTCTAGTTGACGCTGGTTAGTAGTTTGGGTTGCGTCAACGTTAGTATCATTTAGTGCCGATAATAATTTAACTTTCATGTAGGAGGAGCATCCTGCAACACAGTTTTTGAGACAATTCTGGTTTTCTTGCGATCGCTCTCTGATAGATTTTCACCTGCTTGTAAACGAGTAGCTGAAGTTTGCAACACCGTCGCTGCACTAGCGTCACCCATTTGTAAAGCTGTTTTGGCGGCGGTTTGGAGCATGGTGGCCGCCCCAGCGCGATCGCCTTGCTGTAATTTTGCTTCCGCTAACTGGGTTTGGCGATACTTGGCTAAAGCTAAGATTGACTGCTGCACCTGGGGATTGGTACTCGGTTGGTAAGTGCGATCTACATTCACATAAACTGGCATATTGAGGGAAAATAAACCAGCTTGATCCAGTGCGGGATCATCGTAGCGTACTTGCACATTAGCGATCGCCTGTCTACCTTCTGGCAACTGTCCCAAATAAATATTAGCCAAAATCACCCGTTCCACATCTTTCATTAAATCCCCTAATCTCACTGTAAACCGTCCATCTGGTTCTGTTTGTACAGGTAATTCAATTGTCTCTGGAGCGACTTGAGCTACAGGTTTTAATTCTGCTAATCTCACATTCGGCATCAGGGAAAATAACAGGTAAGCGTTTGTTAAACCCACTGTTTGCATCCGAGTAAACAGACTATTGAACTTATCCACCGCTTGTTCAGGGCGTTCAATATGTGACAAACTTCCTAACGCTGCATCCGCAATTTTCTCTAAAATATCCTGATTCCAATTGTCTCCAAACCCTAACGTATTTAAGGTTAAATTATAGTCAGACGCTAATTGAGCAAATTTCAAGCAGCGATTATTATCACCATGTTCATTTTCCCCATCTGTCAGTAAAAAAGCTTGGGAAACAGTATCTTTTTTACCCTTGGCTAACTCTTCTATTCCCAAACGTAACCCTTCATCAATTGCAGTACCCCCATCCGCAGAAAGACGATTAATTTGCTGTTTGATGTAATCTCGCTCTGCAATTACCTGATTAGGCACTAAAACCTTGGCACGATGGTCAAAAACCACAATACTCAGTCTATCCTGGTCACTGAGACGGTCAACCAACAAACAAGCCGCCTTTTTCACATTATCCAGCGATCGCCCCCGCATCGAACCACTATGATCTAATATTAAACATAGATTTAATGGCACACTAGGATCTAAAGTTTCCCCAATCGCCGAAATCGAAACCGCTAACTGACGTTGACTACTAGGTTGATTCGAGTCTACACAAGCATCATTTAAATGAGGTTGCAAGTTAACTTTCATAAAGTCATTTTCCTAACGACATTATCTATATCTATTTATAAATAACTTCAATACCCAGTTAACAGAGTACGGAAAACAGATAAAGGAAGCAGGAAGGTTTACCTCGTCTCTCGTCTCTCGTTTCTCTCGTTCCCAGTCTCTGACTGGAAATGTGAACATAGAGGTTCTACCTCTCACCCAACACCTTAACAATTCTTAACTCTATTTTCCCCCAAAAATCCCAAAAAAGTTTCAGCACCTTTTTTTACCCCTAAATTATTGAGAATACTTGCGAATGACTCAACGTATTTTCAAGGGTCTTGACTTCTGAGAGGGTTGTGTTATGATAGGTTTTAGAATAATCCAAGGGTGTCGTATTGTCTAAATTAGGATATCCAGGATTACCGGATTTACAAGATAACAACGCAGATAAACGCAAATGATCTGAATCATGATTTAGATGATTTAAGAATTTCTAGGATACGATTTAATGATGGTTGGTTATTTTTGAAGGCTTTTTTTCTCAGAATCAGGATAACCAGGATTATAGGATTTACAGGATGTTATTTAATGATGGTTCGTTACGCACAAGTTATGGAAGGAACGAACCGCAAAGAACGCAAAGTACACAAAGGTAAGAGGTTTCAGAGAGATTTGAAAATTTCATCCTGTTCATCCTTTAATCCTGGACATCTCCACCACATCTGTGATCTTTTAAAGTCAAAATCATATACTGAGTCTATAAACACCAAACTAAAATCCTATCCTGTTCATCTTTTAATCCTGGACATCCTGATTCAGACGAAAATCTATTTCCCGCAAAGGCACAAAGGAGCAAAGGCGCAAAGAAGATATCCTGTACATCCTTGAATCTTAGTTTTAACAATCTGCGTTCATCCGCGTTCCTATCCTATAAATCCCTAAATCCTGATGCGGACAAATATTGACATCTCATAAATATATATGATATGTTAAAACTTAAATCATATAACATCAAACCAAAATCCTATCCTGTTCATCCTTTAATCCTGGACATCCTGATTCAGACATATTAAAAACCGTAAAAAAAATTGATCGCCTGACGGCGAGGAAAAAGGGAAAAAAGAAAAAGTGTAGAGGGTAAAAGGGTAAGAGAGTAAAGAACTAAAGAGTCCTTGCGCCGGAAACTACCAACCGAAACCCGCTGCCGTTGTAACTGTAGCCTGGGAGGAAGCTGCCACGATACGCAGAACGGCAAGATCTGGGGAAGTAGTTCCAAGAACCACCGCGCACCACTTTAAATTCGCTTTGGCTTGTCACAGCACTATCATCTGTAGGCGCGTTATTATAGTCTTTTACCCGATCATCCAAACACCATTCCCAAACATTGCCGTGCATATCATACAAACCAAAAGCGTTAGGGGGAAAAGAACCTACATCTGTGGTTTGTTGACGGTATATGCCTTTAGGTGCAGAACCATAAGTTTCATTACCATTATAGTTTACCAGATCAGTGGTAATACTTTCACCAAAATAAAATGGTGTGGTAGTTCCGGCTCTACAAGCATACTCCCATTGTGCTTCGCTGGGTAAGGTGTAGTTTTTTCCTGTTTTTTGGCTTAACCGTTCACAGAAATTAACCGCATCATCCCAACTAACCCTTTCTACAGGACGTTGGTTGGTGAGCGTGGTTGAACCATCGCCTTTAAAGCCAGAAGGGTTATCTCCCATGATAGCTTGATACTGTGCTTGTGTCAATGGATATTTACCCATGAAGAAACTGGGAACAGTTACTTGACGTTGGGGACCTTCATTTGATGCTCTATCTTTCTCAGTTTGCGGTGAACCCATGAGGAATGTTCCCCCTGGTATTTCCACCATTTCTAAAGTCACACCATTTCCCAAGTCTTCGGTAAAATATCGCGCTGAGGAGTTGCGTCGGTTGATGATGCTTCCTGTGGAGTCGGTGGTGACAACTTCAAAATTAAAGGTTGAGAGGGAGTTTGAGGAAGTTTGATTTTCAGAAGTTTGATTTTTAGGACCTGAGAATAATAAATTTTGTCCTACAACAGCAATAGTCACACCACCAACAAATAAGCTGGGATAAACCAAGAAATTTCTCCGGGTGATAATTGTAGGTTGAGGAGATTGATTTTGAGAAGGTTGAGAAGATTGATTTTGAGAACTTCCCGATTTTTGCAAAGATTGATTTTGAGAAGATTGATTTTGAGAACTTCCCAATTTTTGAGAAATTGGAGGTTGGGGTGGTTGGGGTGGTTGGGGTGGTTGGGGTGGAGTCTGTAAAACCTGCAAAAGTTTATCAGATGACTGATAACGATTTTGATATTCTGTCTGTAATAACTTATCTAAAATCTTACCTAACTCTACACTCACAGGTTGCTGTAAATGAACACGCCATTTTTCCACCCACCCATAACCTTGAGTTTTCCATAAATTCCAAGGATGCACCCTTGTCATTAAATGAAAACAACTCGCACCCAAACTAAATAAATCACTCGCTGGATAAACTTCCCTATCTTCCATCTGTTCTAAAGAAGCATAACCATAACTTCCGATGATCGTACCTGGACGCATTGTACCCTGAAGTTGCTTAGATGCCCCAAAGTCAATCAAGAATAATTTTCCATCACTGCGACGACGCATAATATTTTCCGGTTTAATATCGCGGTGAATGATTTTTTGATTGTGAACTATTTGCAGAACTGGTAAAATCTCTAGCAACAATTTACGAATTTTTCTTTCATCAAAAGTTTCACCATTCGCTAACTCAATTAATAAATTTTCTCCATCAATAAAATCTTGAATTAAATATAGATATCCGTTCTCTTCAAAATATGCCTGAAGTCTAGGAATTTGCGGATGTTGCAGTTGTTGTAATCTTTTAGCTTCTTCTTCAAATAACTCTGTTGCTTTTTTTAAAGCATAGGTATTTTGCGTTTGCGGTGCAAGTTGTTTGATAACACAATTTTCATTAAATTTATCAGTATCTTCTGCTAAATAAGTCTTCCCAAAACCTCCACCCCCCAAAGGTTTAACCGGACGGTAATGGTTTCTAAGGATAACTAAAGGAATACCACAACTAGGACAAAACTTTGTCGTATCTGCTACGGTTGGATTATGACAGTCTGGGTTTAGACAGCATATTTGATTCATGGGAGAGTTTCGGTAGATACGTTACATTTTAGAACATATACAAAAATATACTCGCTAATTTCCCAATTAGGTAATAAATTATCTATAAATTATCTATAAATTATCTATAAATTATCTATAAATTATCTATTTCCTCACGCCAAGACGCAAAGGCGCAAAGAAGATATCCTGTACATCCTTTAATCTTGATGCTGAGAATCTTCGTTCATCTGCGTTCCCAACCCAGGCTGTTAAAAACACCATATATATTGCGCCCACAGATTCCCACTCATAACATAAGTGTACAACAGTATTCACGGCTTGTCAAGTCCAAAAACAAAATAAACAGAAAAAGCATAAAAAATGTATTGGATGGCTTCCAATCCCCAATCACCTACCTAGAAATCCACACCCTTTAATTATTTTGCGATCGCGCTAGGATGTAATACAGTTAACGGCATAGTTTTAGGCGATTGAGATTCTATGGAACATTTTCCCATCAAAGCTGTACAAGCTGCCTATTACGGCGAAAATTCCTACCGCACACCACCCCCAGACTTACCTTCCCTGCTATTAAAGGAGAGAATAGTGTATCTGGGAATGCCATTAGTTCCTGCGGTTACAGAATTGATCATCGCTGAACTACTATTTTTACAATCCGACGACCCAGAAAAACCCATTAAAATCTATATCAACTCTACTGGAACATCTGGTTACAGTGGCGAACCTATCGGTTTTGAAACCGAAGCCTTCGCTATTTATGACACCATGAAATACATTAAGCCCCCCATCCACACCATCTGTATTGGTTCAGCAATGGGTATGGCTGCTATGTTGTTAAGTGCTGGGACAAAAGGTTGTCGTGCAAGTTTGCCTAACTCTAGTATTATCCTGCATCAGCCTAAGAGTTACGCTCAAGGACAAGCAACGGATATTCAAATTCGGGCTAGAGAAGTTTTGGCAAATAAAGCTTCAATGGTGGATATTCTGTCACGCACCACAGGACAAGCACCAGAAAAAATCACCAAAGACATGGATCGTCTATTCTACATGACTCCTTACCAAGCCAAGGAATACGGTTTAATAGACCGCGTGTTTGAAAAAGAAGAACTCGCCAACCCCCCACTTCCTGCAAGTGTGCTTTAAGAAGGTGACTGGTGATTGGTGACTGGGGATTAGGTGATTAATCTACCCCCATCTCCCAATCTAAATAAACTACAAATGGAGTCGTAAAAATGCCTATAGGTGTGCCTAAAGTTCCCTACCGGATGCCCGGAGGACAATATACAGATTGGATTAGCATTTATGACCGTCTATACCGGGAAAGAATCATTTTCCTGGGCAGAGATGTCGATGATGAAATTGCTAACCAAATTATTGCCGTTATGCTTTATTTGGATTCCGATGATCCAGGTAAAGATATTTATTTGTACATCAATTCCCCCGGTGGGATGGTGACATCTGGTTTGGCAATTTATGACACCATGCAACACATCAAATCTGATGTTGTCACTATTTGCGTGGGTTTAGCAGCTTCCATGGGATCTTTCTTATTAGCTGCTGGTACTAAGGGTAAACGCCTAGCTTTACCTCACTCCCGGATCATGATTCACCAACCTTCCGGCGGTACTCGCGGACAAGCTTCTGATATTGAAATTGAAGCTAGAGAGATTCTGCGAATTCGTAGCCAACTGAATCAGATTTATGCTAATAACACTGGTCAAGCTTTGTCTAAAATTGAGAAAGACATGGATCGGGATTTCTTTATGTCTGCTCAAGAAGCCAAGGAATATGGTTTAATTGACCGTGTGATTGAAGAACGCATCTAAACAGGGCAAAATAAATTCAAAATTCAAGGTTAAAAATTCAAAAGCATCTTAACTTTGAATTTTTGATTTTGAATTTTGAATTGGAGCAAAGCAACATGGATATCGGAGATTGCTACCGTTTATTGGGGTTAAGGTCAGGAGCTTCTTTTGCTGAAATTAAAGCGTCTTATCGGCGACTGGTACAGCAATATCACCCCGATCTCAACCCAGATGATGAAAAGTGTAAAGAAAAATTTATTGCCTTGACGGAGGCTTACAAACTCCTGCAAACGGTAGTACCACCTGAGGAAATAGCTGTAAAATCACATAGTTCATCCTCTTCATCCCCTTCATCCACTTCATCCACTTCATCCACTTCATCCACTTCATCAGTGTTTGAGGATAGTTCTACCCAGGTAGCATCCCCACCGTCAGTATCAACAACAGTAATGCCTCATCCACCAACATCAGAAGATATAGAGGAACGGTTAAAGTGGAAGACTTATGAACAGTTGCAGCGGTTTTTACAGGAAAAACGTTTTCCCCAAGCGATCGCTCTGGTTGAAGCTTTAGCTGCTAGATTACCTGGGGATATAGAAGTCAAACAATGGCAAGCTATATCTTATCAAATTTGGGGACGGGCTTTAATTGCCCAAAAACAACTGCCAAAAGCCAGAATTTATCTAAAAAAAGCTATCAAGACAGATCCCCACAATAAAGCTCTGTTTAACGAAGTTCAGCGCGATTTTGAACGGTTAGGGATTAAGTTTTAGAAGTTGATTGTTTAGAAAATTTACCCCAAGGAAATTATCAACTAGAAATTAATGGTCAATCTGCTGGTAATTTAACTGGTAATTTAAAATTAGATGAATCCTCAGAACCTTTCCAAGAATTAAATCTAAAACAATAAATTTTAGTTCGTAGTAAGCGATTTATCGCTTTAGTTCAATGGTAAGGAGTCAGGAGTCAGGAGTTTTGAATTATTTATGGGCATGAATATAATCAACAAAGTAGAATTTAGGAATCAGCCAAAGTTTCAACCAAGTATAAATTCCCATTCCTAAAAGTGCAGTAATTATTAAGGGTAAACCCACTTTTAGACGGAAAGCATCAGGAAGAATTGCCACCCCAGATACAACTATGACAAAATAAGCTAAAAGTCCTATTTGCAAACGTTCTAAATTTTTAACTGTGGTTCTACAACTGCTACAATGTTGAGTATGTTGTTGATAACGATCCAACATCACCAGTCTATCATCATTGATTTTAGTTTCTGTATCCTTAATTCCCACCTCACTCCAAGGTAACTGACCATGACAATATTTATCAAACCAAGTCCTAAACTCAATTACTAATCTATCTGCACTGGTAGGTAATTTATAAGCTGTTTTCCAACTTTCCCTTTCTTGTTTTTGCTGCAACAAATATTCTTGCTGATTTAACAAAATCATATCACCATCTAACACCACATTTCTATTAGTGATATGATCCCACCAACGGGGTGTTAAATAATGAAATGTTTTCGCAAAATTACGACTAAATTGACCAACAATTCTCGATTTTCCTGGAGATACAGGTACACAATAAACTATCAGTCCTAATTTCTTTTCTGTCTGACCCAGACTAATCGCATATTCTAAACGACAAGGTGGTTCAAAAGTGATTGTTGTTGGTAAACCTCTAGGAATGGAAACTTCAATTAAATCAATTGTTGATTTAATTATATTCATAGTTATGGGTTGTGATTTGTCTCGATTACCTTGTACTCCATGATGAGCAAAAGGAACATGACTAGGATCAGCTACATTTTCTACTAATGTCTGCCAATCATACTCTAAATCACGGACTATAGAAGTCCAAACAAATCCTTTACTAGCGTCTATTTGTGGTGATAAAGGTAAAGGTGTCTTTGCTGCTAGTTCGGGGGTTTTCGCATCTGGCCACACCCAAAGTAAGTCATTTTCCTGACGTACTGGTAAAGAAAGGACACAGAAATTTTCTTGATTTTTGGTGACAATTTCGGTATTTTCCGCTTGGGGAATGTGAGTACAAATACCTTGATCATCAAATTGCCAACCATGATAACTACACATTAAATTACCTGTTTTGTCATCAATACGACCTTCGCTTAAAGGTGCTAAACGGTGAGGACATTGATCTAAAAATACCCGGTAATTTGCAGATGATCTAGGTTTCCAAATTACTAAACGTATTCCTAACAATTTTACCGGGGTGGGACGTTGTGGATCAAGGTCTTCAATTGGTGTAAGAGGATACCAGTGCTGAAAAAAGTTAAATTCGGCTTGCATTCTATTTCTTGTAATAATTCAATTAACCAGGGCGTGAAAAAAATTTGAGAACAATTATTGTATGTCTGAATCTGTAATTTCTGAATCTGTAATTTCTGTAACCGTTAAATTGTTCGCTGCTTATCAAGAAGCTTATGGACTTTCGGAACTAATGCTGGAATTTCCTCATGGTACACCAGTCAAAGCTGTATGCGATCGCCTCATATCAGAACACCCAGAACTGAACCAATGGCGTGATGTTACCCGCTATGGCATTAATTTGATCTTTGTTGAACCCGACACCCCTCTTAAACACGGTGATGAAGTCGTACTTATTCCCCCCGTTAGCGGAGGATAATTTTAGATTTTGGATTTTGGATTTTGGATTTTAGATTGATCCATTCCTACTCCCTACTTACTATCACCTGTTCCCTGTTCCCTGTAACCTAATATCCGACTATTTTTGTCGGGTATGTTTGACGAGTATTTTGCCTCGTGTTAGTATTTTTTTCACAGTTGACGGATATACGGGGAAGCTAGTTTATGACTCAGGCCATCGCAAACTTAAACAAAGCCAACACTTCCATATTGAAAGCACTCAAGTGTAAAGAATGTGGTGCAGAATACGAACTCCAAGCTACTCATGTTTGTGAGTTGTGCTTCGGTCCATTGGAAGTTAAATATGACTATGATGTTTTGCGTCAGTCTGTCAGTCGAGAAACTATTGAAGCTGGTCCTAATTCAATTTGGCGTTATCGTCAATTTTTACCCGTTGCTACCGACAACTATATAGATGTGGGAACAGGGATGACTCCCTTATTGCGTTCTCATCGTCTTGCCCGTCGCCTGGGTCTAAATAAACTTTATATTAAAAATGATGCCGTAAATATGCCCACCCTGAGCTTTAAGGATCGGGTGGTGTCTGTGGCACTGAGCAGAGCTAGAGAATTAGGTTTTACAACTGTTTCCTGTGCTAGTACCGGCAACTTGGCAAATTCTACCGCTGCGATCGCTGCCTATGCTGGTTTAGATTGCTGTGTATTCATTCCTTCTGACTTAGAAGCTGGTAAGGTATTAGGTAGTTTAATTTACAGTCCCACCTTAATGGCAGTCAAAGGCAACTACGATCAAGTAAACCGCCTTTGTTCAGAAGTTGCCAATACACACGGTTGGGGATTTGTCAATATTAATCTTCGTCCTTATTATTCCGAAGGTTCTAAAACATTAGGTTTTGAAGTTGCAGAACAACTCGGTTGGGAACTACCAGATCATATAGTTGCACCTTTAGCTTCTGGTTCATTGTTCACCAAGATTTATAAAGGTTTCCAAGAATTTACCGAAGTTGGTTTAGTCGAAGGTAAAAAAGTTCGCTTTAGTGGCGCACAAGCAGAAGGCTGTTCTCCAATTGCTACAGCCTTCAAAGAAGGAAGAGACTTTATTCAACCAGTAAAACCGAATACAATTGCTAAATCCATTGCCATTGGCAACCCAGCAGATGGGGTTTATGCTGTAGAAATCGCCCAAAAAACAGGCGGTAATATTGAATCAGTAAATGATGCAGAAATTATCGAAGGTATCAAACTGTTAGCAGAAACTGAAGGTATATTCACCGAAACCGCAGGTGGTACAACCATCGCCGTGCTGAAAAAATTAGTAGAAGCTGGTAAAATTGATCCAGATGAAACTACAGTTGTGTACATCACTGGCAACGGTTTGAAAACCCAAGAAGCGGTACAAGGTTATATTGGTGAACCTTTGACTATTGATGCCAAACTTGATAGTTTTGAACGGGCGTTAGAAAGATCCCGCACTCTTGATCGCCTAGAATGGCAACAAGTTCTTGTTTAGTTAATGTCATTGGTAAATTACAATTAACCACTGACTTTAGGGGTTGAGCAATGCTAACCCCCTACCAACTCTCACTTGAAAACTAAAAACTAATCTTTAGACTATGGCCGTAACAGTTCTAGTTCCCACTGCGCTGCAAAAATTTACAAATAATCAAGCTGTCTTAGAATGCAGTGGTACCAACATTGCTGAATTATTTGATTCTTTAGAGCAAGTTTGTCCAGGTATTAAGTCGCGTTTATGCAATGAAGAGGGGAAACCAAATCGCTTCTTAAACTTATACGTTAATAGCGAAGACATCCGCTTTTTAGGTGGAACAGCAACACCCTTAAAAGATGGTGATGAAGTGAGTATTGTTCCTGCTATTGCAGGTGGTTAAAATTAGTATTCAGCAGTCAGCAGTCAGCAGTCAGCAGTTAGCTAAATAATACTCCTATCCCACTGTTAAATTACCTATAATTTTCATAACTTATCCCTTCAGGGACGAAATATAGGTAATCTTTATAGGTAATCTTTATAGGTAATCTTTGAGTGGGAAGGGAGCAATTAACCATTAAACAGTTAGCAACGCTTGTAAATCCTCAACTTTTAATCTTGGTCCGTAGGTTGTAACTACTTGAGAAGCTGCGGTAGATGCTAATTTTCCTGCTGCTTCATAACTCATACCGTGGGTGATACCATAAAGAAAAGCTCCTGCATACATATCACCTGCACCCACTGTATCCACAGCATGAACTTGAGGTGCGGAAATTTCAATTAATTTTTCCCCATCAAAGACTACAGAACCTTTAGGACCACGAGTAATAGCAAATTTCTGGCTGAGAATTTTCAGTTTATCTACAGCTACCTGAAAATCTTCTGTTTCTGCTAAACCTAACGCTTCACTTTCGTTAGCAAAAATAAAGTCTAAACCAGGTCCGATCATATCTAATAAACCATCTTTGAAAAATTTTACCATGTTGTAATCCGATAAGGACATGGTGGTTTTAACTCCGGCATTTTTAGCGATATCTCTAGCTTGAATAGCTGCTGCTTTACCGGTGGGAGATGTAACTAAATAACCTTCGATATATAAATATTCTGAATCTGCGATCGCCTCTGGAACTAATTCTT
This sequence comes from Sphaerospermopsis sp. FACHB-1094, assembly GCF_014696195.1. NCBI lineage: Bacteria > Bacillati > Cyanobacteriota > Cyanophyceae > Nostocales > Aphanizomenonaceae > Sphaerospermopsis > Sphaerospermopsis sp. FACHB-1094. The sequence goes on from NZ_JACJPT010000038.1 coordinate 17,439, forward strand.
GACTCGAAAATTCTCCTGTTATTCCCAAAAATGTATTCATGGTACGATCAGCATCAGGAGTAACTAATACTAAACATTTACCTGTAATTCCTGATTGCAAATCAGCATTTTTTAAGTTAGTATCTACCTGACAATTGAGTAAATCTTGAATATAAAACTCTCCAAATTCATCATTAGCAACTTTACAGGAATAAAAAGTTTTTCCTCCTAGTTGACTAATAGCCACTATTGTGTTTGCTGCTGAACCTCCACAACTTTTATGACAATTAAGATTTTTGAGATTGTCTAACATAAGATTTTGACTATCTTCATCTAGTAGTGTCATTACACCTTTATCAATGTTTAACTTTTCTAGCAACTCTGGAGATACTTCATATTCTATATCTACCAAGGCATTACCCACACCATAAACATCATATTTCTTACCCATTTTTAGCTCCTCACAAATTATTCTTTGTTATCTTATATCATGTCTGGTTGAACACTTATTATATCTGTTGAGGCTGGTAATTGGTAATTGGTAATTGGTAATTGGTAATTGGTAATTGGGTTATTAACTTCCTCCTGACTCCTGACTCCTGCTATATGTTCATCTGTGTTGAGTTAGTTGTTGTTGCCATTGTTGATAATTTTCGATATTATTTAAGACTATTTTCTGATAGGTTTCATTAATTAAATCAATGTTTAAAACCTGACCAAAATTATTTTTTCTTGTCACATACCAAAATTCCTTACCTCTGTTTGTATAATCAGTTCCGGCTTTAATTAATCCCGGTACAAAAGTACCAGGGGCGCGTAAATCTTTCAGTGTTTTTGGTGGTAGGTCTATGGTGACAGAGATAATATGATTTAGGGGTATTTGCCAAAGTTTGTGAAAGCGAATGGCTATAAGTTGTTCTGTTAAAGTAAATTCTATTTGCAAAGAGTTGTCTACAATACTTAATTCCATGATTCTTCCTTTTGATTACCAATCACCTCTTCCCCAATCACCAATTACCAACGCCAAGAATATGATATGTAAAAATAAGAATGACTGACTATAGCACAGTTAGATAAAGGATTGACCTGAGCAATGGCAGAAGAAACCAATCAAAATCAAGCAGAAACCGAAAAACCCGCTGCTGCTAAACCTGCGGCTAAAAAAGAAAAACCCCCCGCAGTGGAAGATAAACCGTTTGAAGAGTTTATGCAGCAACATTATTTACCAGCTTTACAAAAGGCGATCGCAAATGAAGGAGTACCAGATGCACAGCTAAATTTTGCCAAGCAGAAGTATCCTATTATTGGCTTTGACTCAGCGGAAGAATGCTGGCAAATTATTGGTTCTTGGCAAAATGGACAAAAACAGTTTAACGTCTATTTCCCCGATGCAGACATTCAAGGTAAAAAGGGTTTTTCCTGTAACGAAGGTAAAAAACCCAGTACCCTAGAGTCATTCTTAATAGATGAGCGCAAAATTACCCTTGATTTATTGGTATCTCGCCTAGTTTACCGTTTAAACGGTCAAAAATGGCTAGGTAGAAATTAATTATCAATTGAGAATTGACAATTGATAATTGGTGTTGTATGAGTGCCTTTTGGTGCTACATTTCGTGGAAATGGTAGGTAACGACTCCAGTGATGGGGTCGTTGTCTATTCGTATATAGCCGGATTTTAGCATTTCTTTTAGGATTTACAGGATAAAAACAGGATTTTTATTTTTGGGTTTTAATTAATTGGAATTTAGATAGTTTCAAGATCCCAGTTTATAACTTACATAACGATTCAAACTGACATTTTCTTCTGCTGCTTCTATTGCTAATTTTCGATGAAGTTCAGGAGTAATACGAACTTGAAATTTACCACTGTAGGTTTTTTCTGCAATAGGTTCTGGAATTTCTTCACCATTAGCTTCTATATCTAATACTATATCTTTGACCAAATTCGTAATACCTTCTAAAGCCAAATTACGATTTTCATGGAGATAAGATAAGCTAGGAAATTCAGCACATAATCCTACAAATTCTTGATCTTCACTTGACCAGGTAATTTTATATGTGTAGTGGTCGTAGTTAACCATTTTCCATTCTTTTCTTGAATGTTAACTCTTGGATCTCCAAACCAAGGTGTTTTATAGACACAATGACTTGTTCCTTGCTGTCTAGGTTCTCCGAAATAATGATTACAAAGTTTTACTAAATTAAATCAGTAAATTTGACATCTTTAGGATTATTTTTTATTTCAGCTAAAAGTTTTTCAATTTGTGCCATAGAAAAATTATAGTACCACTATTGATACTATGTCAAGGAATATTCTGGAAATCCCAATTCCTTCATATTTATTGATAATTAACTAAAACTCAACCAACTAAATACTTCTTTTACCGTCAATTCTAAATTAACACCTTCAACTATTGGCAACTGATCCTCACCGTCATATAAATCAATTTTTTGCCCAGGAAACACAGCTAAAACACTTTCTTCTTCTGGGTTCATTAACCAAACTAATTCTGTACCATTGCGGGAACAATGTAATAATTTAGTTAATACCTTTTTTTGTTGTTGTTCTGGAGAAAGTATTTCTATTACCCAGTCAGGATGAATTTCAAAACGGTTGTTAATTTTCCCTGATGCGGTTTTAGGTATTCTGTCCCAGCGAAATACAGCTATATCCGGTACAATAGTATCTCCACCAAAAGTACAACGTAGTTCTGGAAAAGCATAGGCAATTTTTTGTGTTTCGGCTACTTGGTTAATAGTAGTACACAATTTAATCTGTAGAAGGCTGTGTTCACCCTGTGGCATTGGTTTTTGTATAATTTCCCCGTTGATAAATTCTGATGCTGGTTTAGTTTCTGGTAATTTCAGAAACTCATCTAGAGTAATTTGGAGTTCTTTTGTTATAGTCATAGTTATTAATGAATAATAATCTTCATTATATCATTAATAACATAAATTTGACAAAAATTACCAATTACCAATTACCAATCACCAATTACCAATCACCAATCACCAATCACCAATCACCAATTACCAATCACCAATCACCAATTACCAATTACCAATCACCAATCACCAATCACCAATCACCAATCACCAATCACCAATCACCAATCACCAATCACCAATCACCAATCACCAATCACCAATTACCAATTACCTAATTTTCACTCCGTTGCCAAATTTTAATAGTTTTATCTAAACTTCCACTAACCAACATTTCACCCGATGCAGTAAAAGTTAAAGCTGTTACAGTATCAGCATGACCAGAAAAAGTTCCTAATAATTCTCCGGTTTCCAAATGCCATAATTTAATAGTTTTATCAGCACTACCACTAGCAATAATTTGTTCATCAGGACTCAAAGTAACTGCATAAACCCCTTCTCGATGACTTTTGAGAGTGTGCATTAATTCCCCAGTTACTAAATTCCAAACTCTCACAGTTTTATCTTGACTACCACTAATTAAATATTTACCATTAGCACTCATAGCCAAAGAATTAACAATGTGAGAATGACCTATTAAGATATGTACAGGTTTAATTTCTTGCTGATTTCTATTATTAAATGAAGATGTTAAACGCCAAACTTTGATTTTGCGATAACTACCTGTCACCAAAATTTTGCCATCTTGACTTAATACCATTGAATGGGCAGCAGTATCATCTAAACATAAAGTATTTTCTACTAGGCGATCGCGCAAATTCCAAAACAAGATTTTTCTATCATCTCCACCAGTTGCTAAACTTTTACCATCAGGAGTAAACGCCACACAACGCACACTACCTTGATGTTTATGCAGGATATCAATTAAATCTAACGCCCCAGTATGCCAAATTTTAACCGTAGAATCAGCACCTACACTAACTAAAGTTTGTCCATCGGTACTAAAAGCTAAAGAATTAACTTCATCTACCACACCAGAAACAGACCAAGGATATTCTGCTAAAGTTTCAATTAATTCACCTTTAGATAAATCCCATAACTTTGTCTCACCACGACTACCACTAGCTAAAATTGGGATAGTTTTCACATTATGACCACCCAAATCTTTCACTGTTAAAGCTTTAATAGCATAAGCTAAACAGTTAATTCCTCGCGTGTGTCCTTTTAATGTTTGCCAACATTCCCAATCACCAATAATATGCTTTTGTGGATGTTCTGAAGGCAACGTCTGAATCACTTCCACCATCATTTTATGATCGGTGATGGATGAATCATATTTATTGCCATTTTTATTGCCATTGATAAATTCCAAATACCAATTTAAACCACCAGCATACAATAAACTACTCGGATGTAAATACAACTTTGGTTCAGAAAATTGAACTTGATTTGTAGGTAAAAAACCAGTGATCACTGTTTGTTTTTGATATCCTAACTTTGTATGTCCTGGATAAAACAAACACAAGAAAATTAATACTTGGTGGTTTTTCACATCTTCCTGTGTTACCGTCCAACGAATTTTATCTTTTTTAATGCCGTTAAAACTTTCTCCATCCGCTACGTGAACTTGTACACTGATTTGGGAATTATTACTTAAAATATAAGTAAACTTACTTTCACCGCGCAAATTTCCCTCATCATCCAAAACCATATTTTCTAAACTGTCTTGTGGCACTTTTTTCACTAATTTACCCAAGCGTTCTATGATTACCCGATCTACAATTTGTTCACGCACAAGAAAATCTTCCGCTTGACTTTGAAAAAATTTAGGAAAGGGAATTGTCCAATCTGGTGGTTCAGGATATTCTGGAGGCATGGGTGGTGGATTTTTGGCCAGAATTTCTGCTTGTTTACGAGAACATTCCAGAATTTTTGCCAAAGAATCGCCCCAAAATACCATAATTTCACTGTGACAACCTTTGACTTGACCTTCCAAAAGAGATAGATCAATTGTCTTGGGTTTTTTCACCCTTTGCAGGAAGTCCGTTTGTTGCGCTTTGAGTAAACTAATCCAATCCATCTGCATGATAGTGACACACTATTGCATACCTAATGTAAGTTATACTAAGAAATTTAACCAATTTTATAACCTTTAGTGAAATAAAGATTAAGCAAATTTAACAATCTGAAAAATAGGAACTGATATTTACAGCAGATTGTCAGAAAATGAGATAAAAACAAATTTAAATGATTTCCATAAATTCTAACTAACTCTGAAAACATCTTACTGTTTCTAGAGCAACATTTATAGTCACTAAGAAGGTTTATGTCAGTAAATCAAAATCTTGGCTGATACAATCTTATAGCAGGAATTTACCAAATTGAGCAAACCAGGATATATTAATTATTTGTGTAATCAAAGGATCTATCTGAGAAAATCACTATGTCAACTACATCTTACATTTTTGTCGCTGGAGCTAGTCGTGGTGTTGGTCAAGAAATCGCCAAATATTTGACAGCACACAATATGAAGGTAAAAGCACTCTTGAGAACAGAAGTAGCCGCTAAGGAATTAGAAGCTATTGCTGTTCATCCAGTATTCGGAGATGCTTTAAAAGTGGATGATGTAGAAAAAGCACTTTTAGGCAATGAACCTATCCAAGCTGTAATTAGTACCCTTGGTGGTTTACCTACAGATGGTGTCAAACCAGATTTTATTGGTAATAAAAATTTAATTGATGCCGCAGTCAAAGCTAAAGTACAAAAGTTTATTTTAGTAACATCTATTGGTTGTGGTGATAGTGTAGGTGCGCTTCCTCCTCAAGCTTTAGAAGCACTCAAACCAGTATTAATTGAAAAGGAAAAAGCAGAACAACACCTGATAAATAGCGGACTCAACTATACCATTATTCGTCCCGGTGGTTTAAAATCAGAACCATCTACAGGTAATGGTATTTTAACCGCAGATCCCCGAATTGTTGGTAGTATTCACCGTGCTGATGTTGCTGAATTAGTTTGTCGTTGTTTAAATTCTACTAATGCTAATAATCAAGTTTTGTCTGCATTAGATAAAAATATGATTTATCCAGGTTTACCAGAATTTGTAGAGTTTGATTTAGGTAATTGGTAATTGGTAATTGGTAATTGGTAATTGGTAATTGGTAATTGGTAATTGGTAATTGGTAATTGGTAATTGGTAATTGGGAATAGTTGATTAGAAAACATAAAATTGATTACCCAGTCACCAGTCCCCAGTCCCCAGTCACCAGTCCCCAGTCCCCAGTCCCCAGTCCCCAGTCACCAGTCCCCAGTCCCCAGTCACCAGTCCCCAGTCCCCAGTCCCCAGTCCCCAGTAACCTTCATCCATCTGTGGTTATGATAAGATAATTTGTAATCCTTTGACTAATCTTTCTATTCCTGCTTTTGCTGTTTCTTGTTTTAATGCACCATAAGCAACACGCAAATAACAACCGTCTTCTATCCCGAAGGTTGTACCAGGGATGACTGCTACTTTATGTTCTTGAATTAATCTTTTTACTAATTCTAAAGCATCTATTTGAGTATGTACTTTTAAGAAAAAGTAGAAAGCCCCATTTGCAGGTGTGATGGTACATAAACCTTGTAATTCATTAAGTGCATTAATCACTATTTTCCGAGTTTGGGCAATTGTTTGAATATGATCTTTTACATAATCTTCTTTTGCTTGTAATGCCCCTAATGCTGCATACTGGGAAACGACAGGAGGACAAATTAAAATTGTATCTTGTACTTTTTTGACTGCATTTAATAAATGTTGAGGAATTACCATATAACCAATACGCCAACTCGCAAAACCATAAGCTTTGGAAAGGCTATAAAGGGAAATTGTATATTCATTACTTCCCGCAAATGCACCAGGGGAAATATGTTTTATTCCCTCATAGGTAAAATATTCATAAGCTTCATCACTAATATGATAAATACCCCGTTCTCGACAAATTTGATTTATTTGTTTTAATACCGCTTCTGAATATATTACACCTGTGGGATTATTCGGCGAAATTGTGACAATGGCGCGGGTTTTGGGTGTAATAGCTTGGGCTATATTTTCAGGAATTAATTGATAATTTTCGTCTGTTGCTACTAAAATTGGATGACAACCCGCCATTGTAATTGCCATTTCATGATTGAAATAATAGGGAGTGTTTAATATAATTTCGTCACCTGGGGAAGTTATGGCTAAAATAGCATTCATAAAGCCCATATTACTACCGGCTGTGACAACAATACAATTTTGATTGTTAATTTCAATGCCGTTAAATGTTGATAATTTTGTTGTTAATGCTGTAATTAATTCGGGTATTCCTGTAACTGGTTTGTAGAGATGATTTGTGGCATCGTTGAGGAATTTTGGTAATATTTCTATTGCTTCTGGTGGTGGACTATAGTAGACTACACCCTGTCCCAAAGAAATTGTACCGGGAGAATTTTTGATTAATTCCCCAACTACAGGAATAATTGGTGATTGTACCGCATTCATGCGAGAGAATTGATATTTCATAATAATCCAAGGAGTTACAGGAGTTACAGGAGTTACAGGAGTTACAGGAGAAAGAATTCATTTTTCCTAAACTCTTACACCCTGACACCCTTACCCCTGCGATTAAATTCCCTAAAAGCTAAGAAAACTTAACGCCAGTATTGACTAAATTTGCTAATAATTTCACACTAAATTCTTGTTCAAACACTCCTTTTTTGTAATCTAAACTCCACAATTCCAAAGCACAATCATCACCTAATTCAGAGGGAAATATTAACATTTTCAATTCATTTGCATGAGGCAAATATTCACAATTAACATGAGATACTGCGCCGATTTGTCTTCTATCTAAAGCTACTGCTAATCTTAAAATTGCACTCAGTTGACATATCATTTGTTTATGTTCTTTATGCAATAAATTCCGGTAATTTTCGTGCTTTTTCTTGGGTGGTGATTTGCGGTGATAACGAGCTAAATTAGCAATGATTTCGATATCGGTTTCGTTATAACCAAGTAATTCACCATTTCTAATTAGGTAGTATGAATGTTTGTGGTGTGCGGAATGGCTGATGTAGTGACCACAATTGTGTAAAATTGCAGCAGCCCAAAGTAATTGTCTTTCGTCTTTACCCCAAGGATGTAGTTTTCCCTGAGTTTGATCAAATAAACTTAATGCGAATTTAGCTACGCGATCGCTATGTTCTAGGTTAACTTGGTATTTTTTGGCAATTTTCAGAACATTGCGTTCTCGAACTGAACCTTGATAGCGCAGTCTATCTGCTATTAAACCATGTGTCAGCATCCAATCTACTATCACACCTTCCCGCAGGGAACGTTCACACAGTGTCACTGAGTCTACACCCAACAGGGTCATTGCTTCCTGTAATATCACTGCCCCAGCAAGTATTACTTCTGACCGTCTTTCTGGCATTCCTGAAATGGCTGCCCGTTCTACGCTATTCATGCGTCGCAAGCGCGTTACCCAAGTCCGCAAGTCCTGAAGATTAAATTGATAACCATTGAGGGTAGAAGGTATTACACCCATCTTTTCCCTAGCATTAATCATGGCTATAGTTTCAATTGTGCCAGATGTTCCTACTAACTTGGGAATTTCACCAGGTTGGAGTTTAGAAAGTACGTCTTCTACAGAACGTTCTAACATACCTCGTGCGTAGGCTTGCAGATATTGAAACTCTGTATCACTGATGGGATCAGTGGTGATAAACTCCCCAGTGAGTCGCACTGCACCAACTTTTGTACTGGTGAGACTGCGGGGTTCTTGGGAGTCGCCTAAAATTAGTTCTGTTGAACCACCACCAATATCAACAATAATGTGCGGTTGGTGATTAAATTCCATGCCAGAAAGCACACCTAAATAAATGCGTCGCGCTTCTTCCTGACCAGAAATTAAGTCTACACTTAAACCTAATTCGGTTTCTACTTGGTGTAAAAATTCTCTACCATTAGGTGCTTCACGGACGGCGCTAGTAGCGACTGCAATAATGCTTTCTGCTTCGAGACTTTTGGCTAGTGCTTGGAAACGTCCTAAACAAGCGATCGCTTTTTTGATCACTTCTGGTTTTAATTCTCCCGTTTCTAAATTGCGATCGCCTAATCTCACTGTTTCTTTTTCTTTGGCAATCATTGTAAAAGCTGGTAGTGTCGGTTCAATCCTGACTATTACCATGTGCAAAGAATTAGTGCCGATATCAATGGACGCAATCATCCGGTTTTGCTTCACTGGTGGAGTTGCCATATTCTCCCAGTTCGCAGAAACTACATTCACCATTTAAGTTTCTCTCTCTTAACAATGGATGGTCATGGTGTGCCGATTTAATCCGCACTAAATACTTGTTACTGACAATACAGCAGGAGTCAGGAGTAAAACTCTGTTTCTGTCTAGGTTTCAAATTAGATTCTGTACCTGATTGATCTGCTATCTACTGTATTGTAAATATATAGAGTTTTCAGGTTAATTGTTTGGTGAAATTACACACAATTAAAGTAATGAATTTGTATCCCAAGCTGGAACATTCGTTGATGTGTCAAGATCATCAAAAAATAAATCGCACAGACGCAAAGTAAAGAGAACAGGACTGACGCAAAATATCTCTCCAACCCTCTTTCCTTCGTGTCCTTCGTTCCTTTGTGGTTCATTCTTCTGTGACTTGTGCGTAAGTCCTAGAGAATAAAGTAAAAGTAAAGAGAATTAAATCATGTTTTGACATCAGTGCTGTATTTTTCCCAAATTTGGATGCTCCCTGTATTTACAGTTATCAAATAACGATATTCTATAGATGTGAAGATATGTGAATTAAGCGAATATGCTAACAACACCAGAAAGCAACCAAGAACCATTATGGCTAGTTATTATTCGGCTGTTACGGTGGCATAAACCAGAAGGTAGGTTAATTTTGATGATTCCTGCACTATGGGCTGTGTTTTTGGCAGCTGCTGGTAAACCACCTTTACCCCTAGTAGGAGTAATTATATTAGGTACTCTGGCCACCAGCGCCGCAGGTTGTGTAGTTAATGATTTATGGGATCGAGATATAGATCCGCAAGTCGAGAGAACACGCGATCGCCCTTTGGCTTCCCGCGCCCTATCCATCAAAGTGGGTATAGCTGTAGGGATAGTTGCCCTGGCTTGTGCCGCAGTTCTCGCTTTCTATCTTAGCCCTTTAAGCTTCTGGTTGTCTGTAGCAGCAGTACCCGTAATTTTACTTTATCCTGGTGCAAAACGAGTATTTCCTGTACCGCAGTTAGTGCTTTCTATCGCTTGGGGTTTTGCCGTTTTGATTAGTTGGAGTGCAGTTACACAAAACATTACCGCACCGACTTGGTTACTTTGGGGTGCAACTGTACTTTGGACATTGGGATTTGATACCATTTATGCCATGAGCGATCGCCAAGATGATCAGCGCATTGGTGTTAATTCCAGCGCCCTCTTTTTTGGTAAATATGCCCCCACAGCTATTGGTATTTTCTTCGCTGGTACGATCATTCTCCTAGCTGGAGAGGGTTTGTTAGTTAACCTGAATGGATTTTTCTGGATTAGTTTAATCATTGCATCTGGTGGTTGGGTTTGGCAATTTATCCGCTTGAGAAACCCCGAACTACCTAACCCTGCTTATGGAGAAATGTTCCGTCAAAATGTCTGGATTGGATTTTTGATTTTAGCAGGAATGATTTTTGGTTCTTTCTAAAAGAAACCCTTGACTGGTAACTGGTGACTGTTGACTGGGACAAGATTTTAGATTTTAGATTGGAGTTGATTAAATACAATCCAAAATCCAAAATCCTTTCATTTAATTTGTATGGCTACACCACGCCAGCTATCACAAATCAAATAGCAGTCCTATATGACTCTTGACTTCTGACTTCTGACTTCTGACAATTAATATTTCTGGTGATAGATTAAAAATTATCATGACGGTTGTTTGATGAGTTGGGATATTAATCTACCAACTAGATTTACTCAACTAAATGCAGCAATCTTTATTAGTCAAAATCGCTACAATAGGTTTATTATCTGTGGGTAGTTCCAGTGTAATTGCAGGCAGTTTTCTCTTCACACAAACTGTCAACAATACGGCAACAGCACAGATAATTACTGATATATCACGCTATTCAGAAATTCGCAATCACAAGTGGTCTGATCTTAACCAAATCAAACATTTCCCCATAAAGATTACTCCTAGTGATTCAGTTCATCTCCCTGGCTTACTCTCCAGGCTGGAAGCAAGGAAGTAATTTTTTTCAAATCCGTTTAAAACGACCTCCTGAACAAATTCAAAAATCACTTTCCCACTACAGTAAAATTGCAGGGCATAAATATTGGGGGGGTGATACAAACGACCATATCAAACAAGCTGAAGGTGTACCCACAACATTTTTTTATACTGGTAAATCTGATAATTTAGCCTTTCCCAGTACATATCAAATCTTGGTATTCAAGGCACAAGACCAAGGTAAACCAGGGTTTAAATGGAATCATGATCATAGCTATGGAGTCGCTATTGATAGTTCAGCCTCAGAAATTATCTATTGGGTAGAGAAATGGTAATTGGTAATTGGTAAACTTCCTTCTGTCCCCAGTCCCCAATACCTAACTATTACAGTTCGTTGCAAATCAATAAGCTAAGTCAAACAAGTATGATATTTTGATCATGTGATCAAGTCATACAACCGCACAACATTGATAAAGGAGAACACAGTGGAAATGGAATCAAATGTATTAACGGGCGCAGTTGTAGAAAACCAAGATATCAGTGAATATGTGGCGCATCTACAGTTGCACATGACACTCCAAGCTCGCAACTTGGTTCCAACACTAAAACACACACAAGAAGATAGTCGCCAGCAGCTACTTCATCAAACTCAAGCTTACTTTGAAAAGCTGGCCTCTAGACAAGGTTTATAAAACCTGAGCATTATAGAGAATTTTCAGAAAAACTTATACAATAGAAGCAGATATGATTGTGTCTACGCCAACGGTGTCATCACAATTTCTGCTTTTTATTCTTTTTTCGGTATTCAGTTAATAAAATCACTCTTTTGGAACAATAACTTAAGAGTGAAAAGCCGTTAAGATTATTATTGCAGCAGTACCTTACCCATCGCAATTAGTAAAGGTTAAATGGCGGCTTGAATCAAAATGAATTCACTACTTCCTCGAAATCTCAGCCTCGTAATTCGTCCTGTTCAATATCGGGATCTAGACGGTATTGAACGTCTAACACAAGATTCCTATACAGACCTCTCTCCCAAGGGCAGCTTTTTTACCATGCAATGGCTGCGTCACTGGTTTGGCTTACTCAAGTTTTTGAGTTGGTTTCCCAACCCTTTACAGTACCGCTTCTGCGGATTTGTCGCAGAGCAAGGACGGATGCTGCTAGGAATGATTCAAGTATCACCATTTAACCGTACCCGCAGCACTTGGCGAATTGACAGGGTAATGTTAGACCGTACTGCTGACAAACTGGGGGTAGGTTCACAACTACTTAGGCATTGCTTTGAATCAATTTTAGAAGCTCGTACCTGGCTGCTAGAAATTAATGTCAATGACGTTGATGCTCTAGCACTATATCGACAAAATGGATTTCAGCGGTTGGCAGAAATGACCTACTGGGAAATTAGCCCAGAGTTACTGCGAGAATTAGCACAAGCAGAACCTGACTTACCTAATCTCTTACCCGTTAGTAATGCTGATGCACCATTACTATATCAACTAGATACAGCATCCATGCCGCCTTTGGTACGTCAGGTTTTTGACCGCCATACCCATGATTTTAAAACCAGTTTATTCGGTGTTCTTGCCGATGCTGTGAAGCAATGGGTGACAAAAACAGAGGTTGTCAGCGGTTATGTGTTTGAACCCCAACGCAAAGCAGCTATTGGCTATTTTCAGGTACAACTTGACCGGAAAGGCGAAAATCCTCATGTAGCGAGTTTGACGGTTCACCCAGCCTATACTTGGTTGTATCCAGAATTATTGTCTCAATTAGCTCGCATTGCTCAAGATTTTCCCCAACAAGGTTTACAACTGGCTTCCTCTGATTATCAGCCAGAACGGGAAGAATATTTAGAAAGAATTGGTGCTAAACGCATTGAACATACCCTAATTATGTCGCGTTCCGTTTGGCATAAAATCCGCGAATCAAAATTCGTTTCTTTGGAAGGCATACAATGGCCAGAAGTGCTGCAAGGACTACAACCAGCACGTAAACCCATACCCGGTGGTATGTCATGGGTTCCTAAACCACAACCTGCCTCAGAGCGAACAGCAGCAAATAAGTCAGAAACTGTTGCTTTTGGTAGTCAACAATTTCATAATATGGATACATATCGCCAATCTGAATCATCAGAGGCACACCAGGAGAACAATTAGAGTGATGCTTGAGCAGCAATCAAAATCTTTTATATCCGCCTTGGGTTTGGATGTTGGTAGCAAACGCATCGGTTTAGCAGGGTGCGATGGTACTGGTTTGATTGCCACAGGTATCACTACGATTGAGCGCCGATCCTTTCAAGATGATGTGGAGCAAATACAACAAATCTTGCATGATCGCCAAGTGCAAGTTCTGGTTGTTGGTCTACCATATTCAATGGATGGATCTTTAGGTTTTCAAGCTCGACACGTCCAGAAATTTGCCAAGAGGTTGGCTAAAGCTGTGCATCTGCCTATTGAATACGTTGATGAGCGATTAACTTCTTTTCAAGCTGAACAAATGCTGATTGCAGAAAATCGCTCGCCATCACGTCATAAGAGCCTGATTGACCGGAAAGCCGCAGCTTTAATTTTGCAACAGTGGCTAGATGCTAGACGCAGTAACTCCAACAGATCGGTAGCATTTGTTGAGGATTAATACCTTTGAACATGATATTCTGAAAACTATTACTCAACTGTATATTCAGCTTTTTGGTTGACATTGACTGTCATAAAACAGTTAAATGAATTTCATAGATTTGAGTATTGATAAGTTTAGATAATGTGACTATGTATTCATCTGAATTTTCTGAAGAAAATGATCGTGCTGACGCTGCTGCTATCACTTTGACCGATGAAAAAGGGCGATCGCTCGAATGTTATATTGAGCATTCCCTCTCGGTAGATAGGCAAGAATATGTTTTACTTCTGCCTGTTGACTCACCCATAGAAATTTTTGCTTGGCAAGGTGATGGTGAGGAAGAAGAAGCCATTTTGGTAGAAGATGACGATTTAATTGATGAGATTTTTAGTACCGCTCAAGCAGTTCTCTCTGAGCAAAATCTGACTATTAAAAATACTGCTTATGCTTTGACTGTAGTGGGTGAATTACCACCAGTAGAAGAATCAGAAATCTTCACCTTAGAAATCGAAGATGAAGGAACAGATTTAGAACCGGAGCAACTACAGCTACTGGCTAGTTTCTATCATCAAGACCAGGAGTATGCAGTTTACACCCCCCTTGATCCCCTGCTATTTTTTGCCCGTATCACCAAGTCAGGTAAGCCAGAATTACTATCTCCTGAAGAATTTCGTAAAGTTCAACCGCTTTTAGAAGAACATCTGTTTGATCAGGTTGAATAATTCATAACTGAAATTTAATGTTTCCATTGCTAGTCTAATCTTGATTGGCAATGGAATTTTATTACAGGAGTTAGGAGTTCAGGAGGCAGAAGAAGCAGGGGGCAGAAGGCAGAAGGGAAATATTTTTCCCCAGTCACCAGTCACCAGTCACCAATCACCTGTCACCTCATGTATGAATTACGAATTATGAAGACTTGGAACAATATTTTACAACCAGACTTGATTTTAGAAGGTTCCGTTTTGCAACTCACACCAGATATCATCCAACAATATGGACTCAAAGGGCTGGTTTTGGATGTTGATGATACTCTAGTACCCATTACTGCCAGCGCCGCTTCCCCAGAACTAGAACAATGGGTAGAACAAATGCGTGATTATGCGGCTCTTTGGTTAGTGAGTAATAATCTCAGTGAATCCCGAATTGGTAGTATTGCTCGTTCCCTGAATATTCCTTATTACCTGGGTGCGGCTAAACCCTCACGTCGTAAAATTAGAGCCGCATTACAAGGAATGAATTTACCTGTACATCAAGTAGGTATGGTAGGCGATCGCTTATTTACTGATGTCATAGCAGGTAATCGTTTAGGAATGTTTACTATTTTAGTTGAACCTATTGTTCATGCTGATACTGTGCTTCGTTCTCATCCTATTCGCAACTTTGAAGTTTGGGTATCAGAAATACTTGGCGCTTCTATTTCTCCCAAATACACAAAAATTAACAAAGATTGATAAATCAATAAAAAAGTAAATCTAAAGAAATACTAAAGAAATCCTTAATGTTCCAAAAAATCGGAGATTATAGGTATTAATAACATGGGGTCAAGCAAATAAAGACCCTAGCCGATCAAAAATAACTTTAAACCCGTACAGCGTCAGCCTTCACGATAGAGGGATTGGCGCTGTACAATTTTTTAGGTGTTGATAGGTGATTGGTGATTGGGGACTGGTGACTGGTGATTGGGAAAAATAACTAATAACTAATGACTAATGACCAATAACTAATGACTAATAACTAATGACTAATAACTAATGACTAATGACTAAAACAATAGTTGTAAAAATCGGTACTTCTAGCCTGACCCAACCAGAAACGGGACAATTAGCCCTTTCTACCATTGCCAGCTTAACAGAAACCCTGTGTAATTTAAGACAACAGGGACATCATATAATTTTAGTCTCCTCCGGTGCTGTGGGTGTGGGTTGTGCGCGACTGGGTTTAACAGAACGTCCCAAAGCGATCGCCCTCAAACAAGCAGTAGCAGCAGTTGGGCAAGGTCGTTTAATGCGTATATATGACGACTTATTTACTACTTTGCAACAGCCTATTGCCCAAGTATTATTAACTAGGTCAGACTTAGTGCAACGTAGCCGCTATCTTAACGTTTATAATACTTTTCAGGAATTGCTAGGACTGGGAGTAATTTCCATAGTCAATGAAAATGATACCGTAGCCATAGAAGAATTGAAATTTGGTGATAATGATACCCTTTCCGCCTTAGTGGCGAGTTTAGTAGAAGCCGATTGGTTATTTTTACTGACAGACGTTGATAGATTATATTCAGCAGATCCCCGTACAGTACCCGACGCTAAACCTATTTCTTTAATTAGTAACATGAAGGAATTAGCGGAATTACAGATTCAAACCGGGGGACAGGGTTCACAGTGGGGAACTGGGGGAATGGTAACAAAAATATCTGCTGCTAGAATTGCGATCGCTGCGGGAGTAAGAACTGTCATCACTCAAGGACGTTTTCCCCACAACATTGAAAAAATCATCAACGGAGAACCCATCGGAACGCACTTTGCACCCCAACCAGAACCCACATCAGCGAGAAAACGCTGGATAGCTTATGGTTTAGTTCCATCTGGAAAATTATATTTAGACGATGGCGCAATTACAGCTATTTCTCAAGCAGGAAAATCATTATTAGCAGCAGGAATTAAAACCGTAGAAGGGGAATTTGATCACCAAGAAGCAGTGCAAATATGTGATATTCATGGTAATGAAATTGCTAGAGGTTTGGTGAATTATAACAGCGAAGAATTACAAAAAATTCGCGGTTGTCATTCACGAGATATCGAAGGAATTTTAGGTTATGCAGGTGCAGAAACCGTCATTCATCGGGATAATTTGGTTTTAACATAATATCAATAAATATTAGCCATATTAGCCCCCCTTTTTAAGGGGGGTTGGGGGGATCTAAATTTGGTATAATTAAAATTGTCACTAGGGAGAGTGAAAAAAATTATGACTCAAGCCTTAGAAAATTCCATTGGTTTAGCCGAAGAAGAACAACGTTTCTACCGTCGGGGAGTTATTTGGGAAAGATTTCAAGCAATTCAAAACAGCTTTGAAAATGTACCAGGGGTGCGTTTATTTTATTGTGAGGGAGTTTTAGAAATTGTGGGTATAGGTAAAGCACATGAATTTATAACATCTTTAATAGGTTTGTTGCTAGGACAGTATTTTTTAGACAAAGAAATTGAATTTTTTCCTAGTGGTAGTTTTAATCAAGTTATTCCTGGTATAGTTGATTATCAAGCCGACTTATCCTATTGTTTAGGCACAGATAAAGATAGACCAGATTTGTGTATAGAGGTAGTTATTACTAGCGGTAGTCCTATTAAATTACAGAAATACAAATTAATGCAAATTCCCGAAGTTTGGTTTTGGGAAGATGGCACACTTGAGGTTTATTGTTTGCGAGAAGCAGAATATGAAAAAATTAGTAATAGTGTGTTGTTACGAGAATTAGATTTATCTTTATTGAGTCGTTGTATTTTGTTATCTTCACCCTTAGAAGCAATTAGAAAATTTCGTCAGGGTATTTGAATTTATTCTCGTTATCCTCGTTCCCCGTTTCTAACTGGGAATGCAATTAAGAAGGCTCTGCCTTCTGCTAACATTAAAAGAGAATAGGAGAAAACATCATGGTTTCTATTCCCAAGACAGCAATCCGATTGTATGATACTGATTTTTTAGCATGGACACAGCAAACGGCTGAGTTAATTCGCGCTGGAAAATGGGATAGGGTAGATTGGGAAGCGGTTGTTGAGGAGATTGAAAGCTTGGGAAGGTCAGATAAACGAGAGTTGAAAAGCCGATTGGAGGTATTGTTACAGCATTTGCTAAAATGGCAATATCAGCCTAGTTTGCGAAGTGGATCTTCGCAAAATACAATTACAGAACAACGCAACCGCATTGAAGACTTATTACAAGATAGTCCTAGTCTTAATCCTTATTTAGAAGAAGTATTAGCTGAGTGCTACCGCAGAGGCAAAAAACTAGCAAGTAACGAAACAGGAATTTCTCAAAATACCTTTCCAGCAGATTTACCTTACACTGTGACTCAAATTCTGGATATGGAATTTTTACCATAAACTGTATTCCCTGTCAGAGACAGGGAACAAGAAAATATACAAGAAAATATAAAGGTTGATAAATTAGCGGTAGCCTGGAGGTGTGGGTGAGTCAATTATCTGATGAGGATATTTTTCGAGAAATTGGGAAAATCATTCAAAATTTTGATCTTTATCAATGTGATGATTGTGCTAGGGCTATATACCAATGGTTACAAAAGAACAATATTCAAGCTAAAATTCTCAAATTAAAAACAAAAAATAGAACAGATGAATATATTTTGAGTAATCGTTTAGAAAAACAGGATATCACCAATTCAATTACACAGAATGGTACTCATTATGAAGTGGAGGTTTTAGGCAAAGTTTTTGATAATCTCTCAGTTGAAGGAATGACGAAAGAGGATTGGTTAAATGATTTTGATTGTCTCAGCCGTGAGTTTATTATCACTGAAATAGATTTGCTATAGTAAAACCAGCACCACCACAGCAAGGAGGTTAATATGGGAGGAATATATGAAGTTTTACAAAAAATCAAACACAGGCCAGGAATGTATATTGGTAATTCTTCTATTACGATTTTACATCATTTTTTAGTAGGATATAAATTCGCAAGGAATGAGTTAGGAGTGGAATTAAATCAGGAAGAAGCTGATTTTTATGAGAATTTTCAGCCCTGGATACAGCAACATTTTAATGTGAGAACTTCCAATTCTTGGGCGAATATTATTTTATTATTTACCCGTGATGAAAAAGATGCTTTTAACAGGTTTTTTACTTTGTTAGAGGAATTTAAACAGCGTGATCAAAATCAAGATAATAAAGCTATGCAGAAGGATTTTGATCATGAAAAATTAGTATCAAAATTATGAAACCTGAATAAATAGGGTTTGCTGAAAAAGTTATCTGTGAAGGCTAGGTGACAGGTGACAGGTGACAGGTGCTACGCCACGGTGACAGTTTCAAGAGTTGGATAGGAACGATTTTTTCTTGAAGTAGGAATTAAGTGCAAGGTTTTTCACTTGTCACCTCATAAAAGCTGGCAATTTTTGAAAGCACTTCGGCTTACTTCGACTGCGCCCTTCGACACCGCTCAGGACAGGCTCAGTACAAGTCGCTCAGTACAAGTCAAAATAGCTAAAACCCTTTACCTGTAAAGTTTTCGGATTTATTCAGTAAACCCTAAATACGTCTTCTCCTCGTTCCCCGTTTCTAACTGGGAATGCAATTAAGAAGGCTCTGCCTTCTGCTAATATTAAATATAAGTCAGAGACTCACAAAATGTATTCCCTGTCAGAGACAGGGAACAAGTCAACAAGTGATTAAACTTTTGCCTGATTCAAACTGACAACATCTTGCAATCTAGAAATCACAAAAGACTTCTCTAAATAAGAGAACAAACCACCAGCTTTTGGACCACGTTCTTTATTTAAAAACGCCAAATACAAAGCCTTAAAAGCATTCGCTGGAGGAATTTGTAATTCCTTAGTAGTTGAGAAAATCACAGTTTGCAATTCTTCAGCTTCCCAGTTAGCAGCATTCTCTAAATTCTCCGCTAACTTCTGTACATAACTCACCTGTTCTGCGTTTAAAGTATTAGCTTTTTCGGGAACTTGTTCTAAATATAGAACTAGCTTTTCTTCCTCATCTGCGTAGTCTTGCAACCACTTTTGAGCAGAAGCAATTCTTTGATTGACAATAAAGTGATCATACTCAGTTAAAGGATTTGCAGTTCTTTGTACAACTTCATCCTGAATATTTAAACGCGGAACTTGCAACAGGGAAATTAACGTACTGTAATCAAAAGGTTGAAATGGTTTAACTTCATCACCCAACTGGGCATAAAATAAAGACATTAATTCTTCAGTTAATTCAGAATTATTTTGATACTTACTAATTAAAGTATCGTAATCTCTAAATAACCGAGTAATGGTTTCATAATTGGGAGCGAAATTAATTACCGTTCTCGGCTGAGTTCTTAACATTAAAAAGCGTAATAACTCAGGTGGTAATAAATCAGCAATTTCCCGCGCACTCGAACCTACACCTTTAGATGAACTCATTTTTGTACCATTGACAAGAATAAATTCATAAGGTGAATGAAAAGGCGGTTGTTTTTGTAAAACTTTGCGAGAAATCGCATTAGCTACATCCCTAGAACCACCTTTTTGCGAGTGATCCTTTCCCGCCATTTCAATAGTTACACCTAACACATCCCATTTTGCAACCCATTCCACCTTCCAAGGTAATTTCCCATTACCATTAAAAGGAGAAACCCAACCAGAATGACCACAACCTTTTACATAATTAGTTGCATCTGGTTCACAAGTATAAAAAACTTCTGAACCGTTATAATCTGTGGTTACAGTTGTGGCGATTTTACCGCAATTTTCACAAATAACTTGAAAAGGATACCAGTTATCAGGGCGATCGCCTTTACTTACTTCTTTATATGCTTCTCTCACAAGATGAGCATTTTTTAAGAAAGTATCAATGTGGGAATTAAGTTGACCAGAACGATATAAATCACGTAAAAAATAAGTTTCTGGTTTAATTCCTAAATACTCAAAAATTTCAAAAAATTCGCCAATGAAATATTTAGCATAATCACTCGCACCCTCACCAGGTGAAGGTACGTTACACAGGGGGAAACCCAAATATGGTTTAAATTTTTCCTTGTCTAAATATTTGGGAACGGTATCCAATGCGTCGTAGTCATCCACACCGTACATGAATTTTACGGGCTTACCTGCGTGTTTCAAGGCACGGTAAATAACATCATGGATAACCACACCCCGCAATGATCCGACGTGGACCCGTCCTGAAGGAGTTTTAGAATCATTAACTACCTGGTAGCCTTGTGTATCAGCAGCGATTTTATCAGCCCAAAACATTTGATTTTCTATCTTTTCACAATTTCTCTATTTTAACTCTATGGGTTAGGTTGTAGATGATTTTTTGGGGATGTTATGACAGGTGATAGCATGGTGTGGGGTGTAAGGCAAGAATTTTCTCTGCTGACTCCTGACTCCTGAATTATTACTGCAAACTTTCCATAAAATCAATACACCTTTGCATTTTTTGTTGCATAATCTCAGAATCAGCTTGATAGCGTCTTCCATGACTTGGTAGCACCCACTCAAAGGTATAATTGGTTAGTTTACGCATAGATTGAATTTGTTCTGTCCAGGAATACCAACAAAATTCACGAAAGGCTATTAATTGTTTTTCTTCTTGGGACCAAGTAAGATGATCTCCTGTAAACAGAAATTTATTTTTGTACAGTAAAACTGTGTGTCCTTTAGTGTGTCCGGGAACGGGAATAATTAATAAGTCTGCTGTCAGTTGAAATGGTTCTGAACCTGTTATTTGTATTTCTATATTTTTTGTTTCTGGGTCAATATCATCACTGTGTAAAATGCGTTGACATTGAAAATAATCTGCAAATTGTTGATGATCGGCAAGATCGTCTTTGTGAGATAAAAACAGATATTTTATTCCTCCCATTTCTTCTAAACGTTTAACTAATGGTGGTGCAAACCGGGGAGAATCTACTAATATATTGCCTTCTGGATGTTGAATTAAATAGGGAACACTGGCAAAAGATTTTTCGGAATGATAGCCACAATGGTATATATTCTCATCTATTAAAATCGGAAAAGTTTGTTGTACAAAGTTAATATCTTGTGGTGTTTCTACTGTACCAATGGAACTGGTGGGACAGGATAAAAGTGCTTGTAATGCGGCTATTCTTTCTGCATTATTGCTTGGTTGATGATGCACTGCTGATTGTTCACCAATACGGGAAAATACTTCGGGAGTCATCCAGCGACAGGTATCACAATCAATACAAGTAGTATCAACATAAAAATCACCGTTGATATTTTCAGGACGACGCTGATTTAAATTAGCCATTTTCAACCTCTGAATAGGATAAATAAACGCGACATCATCACCCTAACAAAGATAATTTTCTTGAAAGACTACCGCAAGCTAGATTTATCAATGGTTTATTGTTGATTGGTAATTAATTTTATTTTCAATAATTATCAATCACTCAGGTAAAAACTCACTATCTAGCACCTGTTCAGGAGTAAAAGGACATTTTCCTGGGAAAATATCAGGTGATAATCCTGTTTCTTCTATTGCCCAATCTACGGCAGGAGAGTAACTTTCTGAAAAAATACTTTCATAATAATTTTTTAAGCTGGGATGTTTTTGTATAGATTTATTCACTCGCCGACGATTTTCTTTGATACTAGCTTTCCAACTTCCTAAACGTTTTTCTGGTTGATATTTCCATTTTAAGAGATGGGCTAAAATGACAATGAGATTATTTTCTAAAGCATCTTTTAAACTGCCACCCATTTCTTCTATTTCTTCTATTAATAAATCAATATCTAAGTTATCAAAGTTACGATGCTTTAAATTTTCAATTGTTCCATCTAACCACAATTGATAATCTTGTTCATACAAGGTTTTTAAACTTAATTGATGATTATTGCTCATTTTTTGTCAACTCCTGTACAGCGTTTTTAGTCATTTCTTGGATGCTTGTTAAGTCTGGTGGTTGGGTTTCACTTTCCATCCCTAACCATAAAAGATATTCAATATTTCCCGCAGGTCCAGTAATGGGAGAAAAGGTCAAACCCAGATATTTCCATTTTAATTCTAACGCTGTTTGTAAAACTTGAAAAATCGCATCTCCATGATCTTTTGGATCTCTGACTACTCCTTTTTTACCCACACGATTTTTACCAACTTCAAACTGTGGTTTTACTAATAAAACTGCTTCCCTTGGTGCTTGGGTTAAACGCCAAATTGCTGGTAAAACTTTGGTTAAGGAAATAAAGGAAACATCTACAACAGCTAAATCTGGAAATATTGCCCCTTCAGGATATAATTTTTCTGGTTGTAGTTCTCGTAAATTGGTACGTTCTTTTAAAATTACTCTTTCATCACTTCTGATTTTCCAGTCAACTTGTCCATAACCTACATCAATTCCATAAACTTGTGCAGCACCATTTTGTAATAAACAATCGGTAAAACCGCCGGTAGATATTCCCCCATCTAAGCAGATTCTTTGATTTGCGGAAATACCAAAAAATTTCAATGCTTTAGCCAGTTTTTCACCCCCACGGGAAACAAAAGGAGGACGTTCTTTAATTTGAATTTCTGCGGTTTTATCTACTTCTGTTCCGGGTTTATCAATTATTGTTTGGTTTACCATGACTTCGCCGGCTTGAATTAGTCTTTGTGCTTGTTGACGGGAAGGAGATAAACCCAAATCTACTAATAGTGTATCTAGTCTTTGTTTCATTTATTTTTTGTTATTTTGTAGTTTGTAGGTTGGGTTAAGCGAAAGCGCAACCCAACGAAAGTAAGTAAATGTTGAGTTTCCTAACGTCAACCTATCCCAATATAAACGACAGCGCAACCCAACAAAAGTAAGTAAATGTTGGGTTTCCTAACGTCAACCCAACCTACCTTATTTAATTTTTGTTAGTTTTCTGGTAGTATTAAATCTAAAGCATAATTGATAATTTCTGATTTATTCACCAGTTTCTCTAATTCCTCTGCTTCATAAAGACCTTCTTTGACTTCTAGGGAAGCTTCATCAATAGCATTTAAATAAGCTTCTGCTAAAGTTTCTAATAATTCTTCTTTTGTTAAAAAATAACCTCCAGATTTACGGCGTTTATTTTCCCGTTGAATTTCTCTCACTGAGTTTCTAATGGAAACTTCCCAAGAACGAGTTGAGCAATTTTCCGCTTGTTGTTTAATGAGGTGGATGAGTAAAATTATTGCATAACTGCGAATGGTTTTGATAATATCATTGCGACTCATTTCTTCTAATTCTTCAACTATAGTTAATGCACCTTGAAAGTCACCTTGTAGGAGTAGATTTTTGAGATTTAATATTTCTTCCATAATTTCATACTTAGTAACTTTTCAGTGAGTGAAGTACACCAGTAGCGGGCAAGATGCCCGCACCACAAGAGTTTTATGATTCATCTCTGTACCTCATAACACCGGTAAGTGCTGTAAATCCGTTTCTGCACAGAAAACCCAAACTTACCATTACTGTATTTTACCCTTGATTCTATTTCCTCCCTCTTCATTCTTGGAAATTTGTAAATTAAAATTGTCTCGATGATTTCTAATATTTGTTGTTGTTTGGGTTGAGACTTCACCTCTAGACAGAAGTTAAAAAACGCACCTTGCCAAAATAGCCAAAGTGCGATCGCCATAATCATCTGCCTTCCTCAGATTAAGTTACAGTAATTACTACACCCACACTCTCATTAC
This sequence comes from Sphaerospermopsis sp. FACHB-1094, assembly GCF_014696195.1. Classification (NCBI taxonomy): domain Bacteria; kingdom Bacillati; phylum Cyanobacteriota; class Cyanophyceae; order Nostocales; family Aphanizomenonaceae; genus Sphaerospermopsis; species Sphaerospermopsis sp. FACHB-1094. The sequence goes on from NZ_JACJPT010000038.1 coordinate 41,564, forward strand.
CCAACCTATCCACTGCACACACCGCATAAGTTCCCGGTGGTACAGTAGCAAAAGTAGTACCAGCAGACAAAATGCGTTGAATGATCCAATTATCGCCACTTTGACGGTAAAGAGTCCAAGAACGCACAGGTTTATCATCACCTCTTTCCCAATTTAATCTACCATTTTCAAATTTAATTTCTTTGGGAGGAGAAGGAGGATTTTGACTTTGCCATGACATAGTAGGAATTATGGCCGGACGAGAATAATAAACCTGTTTAAATTGATCAGCAATACCTTGGACATTTTCTTTGATATAATTCATACTAAAAAATATATTTCCCAAGGACAAATTTTTAGCTAAGTTCCGAGAAATGAGAATTTGTTTTTCAATTTCCGAATTTTTCCAAGCTTTCCCATCTAGTTTGGAAATATTGTTACCAGCGTAAATATGTCGCTGTTTAGTATTGACTTGAGTCCACCAGTTCAACAACACTTCATAACTTTGTTGTGTTTGATCAGTCCGCCAATAAAGTTGCGGTGCTAAATAATCTATCCAACCTTCCTGCAACCATTTTTTAGAATCAGCATAAAGGGCATTATAGGCATCTAAACCAACAATACCCGGTGGTTGTCCAGGGCGATAAATACCAAAAGGACTAATCCCAAATTTAACATGAGATTTAGTTTTTTTAATTCCTTCTGATAAACGCAACACCATTTGATTAACGTTTTCCCTTCGCCAATCTTCTAAGCTGAGTTTACCTCCATTAGCTTGATAAACTCCATAAGTTTTTTGATCAGGAAATGATTGACCAGATATAGGATAGGGATAAAAATAATCATCAAGATGAATGCCATCTATATCGTAGCGATTGACAACATCTATAATCACATTATAAGCTCGATCTTGAACAATTTTTGATCCAGGATCCATCCATAACTGATTACCCCATTGATAAACAACTTCTGGATTAGTAATAGCTATATGGGGACCGACATTAAACCCGCTTTTAGTAGTAGTTTTGGCGCGATATGGGTTGAACCAAGCATGAAGTTCAATGTTGCGTTTATGACATTCAGCGATCGCAAATTCCAAAGGATCATAAAATGGTTCTGGTGCTTTTCCCTGAGTTCCCGTAATCCAAGCACTCCAAGGTTCTAAATTAGAAGCATATAAAGCATCCCCTTCTGGCCGCACCTGTAAAATTAGGGCGTTAAAATTTAAAGATTGTAATTGTTGAATAATTTGCAGTAATTCCGTTTTCTGCTGTTCAACACTCAACCCTGGTTTGGAAGGCCAATCACTATTCCACACAGTGGTGATCCAAGCACCCCGGAACTCCCGGTTATGACTTACCCTTACAGTCCTGGGTTGGTTTCCAGACGATGGTGGTACTACTATATATTCAGAAGCAATTTTTTCCGCCCTTCCCAGATATACCAAAGCTTGATATACCATCACAGCCACATCAGCACGAGTCGCAGCCATTCTGGCATTAAGTAATTTGATATTTGGATAACTCACTACCCAACCAACACGAGAGGCGATCGCCACCTGATTGATAGCATAATTAGGAATTGTAGCCGCATCTTGATAGATTTGTCCTAAACTACTAACTAAATCAGCTTGGACTTGACTAGCAATTCCCAAACCATTAACCATCGCAACTAAAACATCACCTCTGGAAATACTATCATTAGGGCGAAAAGTCCGATCAGGGTAGCCAACCAAAAATCCAGTTTCGTAAACTTTTCTAATTGCACTATTAGCCCAAAGTGTAACAGGTACATCTCCAAAAGGTACATAATCCCGTTTTTTGGTTGTTGTCAGTACAGAAGCTATAATCGCCGCAAACTCAGCACGAGTAACAGGGGTATTAGGGCGAAAACTACCGTCAGGATAGCCATTTAAAATTCGCCGTTGGGCTAAAGCCTGAATAAATAACCGCGCCCAATGATTTTGAATATCGGGAAATGATGCAGTATTAGATACCATTGTTGATTTTTGGTAGAGTTACATCCATTGTTAATTTAGCAACAGAAGGCAAGGGGTAGGAGTCAGGATTCAGGAGTCAGGAGTCAGGAGTCAGGAGTCAGGAGTCAGGAGTCAGGAGTCAGGAGTCAGGAGTCAGGAGTCAGGAGTCA
>NZ_JACJPT010000039.1:0-42210 GCF_014696195.1 Sphaerospermopsis sp. FACHB-1094
CCCAGTCCCCAGTCCCCAGTCCCCAGTCCCCAGTCCCCAGTCCCCAGTCCCCAGTCCCCAGTCACCTACTCGTTTGGTGGTAAACCATACATGGAACGATATAGACTATCGTACTGTTTAGCAGATTCATACCAACTAAAGTTTTGATTCATACCCCGTTGTTGTAATTCTTGCCATTGGGGTTTGTAACGGAAACCTTCCCAAGCCCGAATCATACAGGTAAATAGGTCTAAAGGTTCATAGCGGTCAAAGCAATAACCTGTACCTGCGGTATTTACGGGGTCGTGGTGGGTGACAGTATCAACTAATCCCCCTGTACGGCGGACGATAGGAACAGAACCATAACGTAAAGCCATCATTTGACTGATACCGCAAGGTTCAAAACGACTTGGCATTAAGAAAGCATCAGTACCGGCATAGATGCGACGGGAAAGAGCATCATTATATAAAAGGTAGGTGGCCATTCTGCCAGGATAGCGGGATGCTAACTGCCACATTTGGGTTTCATAATAGCGATCGCCTGTTCCCAACAACACAAATTGAGCATCTGTATAAGCCATAAAGCGGTCAAGAATTTGGATCACCAAATCTAAACCCTTTTGTTCTACCAACCGGCTCACCATACCCATTAAAAAGGCACTAGAATTAACTTCTAATCCCATTTCTTCTTGCAAGGCAATTTTGTTAGCTTTGCGTTTGTCTAAGGTATCGGTAGTAAAAGTTTGATTAATGTATTTATCAGTTGCCGGATCATAAACATCCGTATCTATACCGTTAATAATCCCTGATAACTTGCCACTAATAAAAGACAATAAACCTTCGATTTCTTCACCGTAAGCAGGAGTTTTGATTTGTTCTGCATAGGTGGGGGAAACTGTATTTACCCTGTCAGCAAACTGCACCGCTGCGGCCATAGTGTTGTGTCCTTGCATATACCAGGGACACCAAGTAATTTTCCGTAAATACCATTCCCAAGGTCCTTGATAGGCAAGGTTATGAATAGTAAACACAGTGGTAATATCTGGATCTTGGTGCATCCATACCGGAATCATCCCTGTATGCCAGTCGTGACAGTGGATAATTTCCGGTTTCCAATAATTCCAGGCAAATTCCGCCGCACCGTTAGCAAATAAAGTGAAACGCCAATCTTCATCTTCTCCGGCATAAATACGACGGGGTGAAAAAGCAGGATGTCCAAATAAATACAAAGGAACATCAGTTCCAGGGAGGACACTTTCATAAACTGAAAAGTCCTGGAACATGGCAAAGCCTTTCCAAATTGGCTCTTTGGGAATTTCCATCTTATCTGGCAGAAAGCCATAATAAGGCAGGAATATCCGTACATCATGCCCCATTTGTCTGAGAACTTTTGGTAATGCACCGACAACATCACCCATTCCACCTACTTTGGCAATGGGAGCAGCTTCCGCTGCAACAAATAAAATTCGCATAATTATTGGTAATTGGTAATTGGTAATTGGTAATTGGTAATTGGTAATTGGTAATTGGTAATTGGTAATTGGTAAAGATAAAATTGATTACCCAGTCACCAGTCACCAGTCCCCATTCCCTTTATGATCCGCGTTTAATCTCGGTGAAGATTTCTTCTAAAATTTCAGTTGCACCTTGTTGACGTAAGGTATTGGCTAGTTGTGTTCCCAGTTGTTCTGCATCTTTGGCTAAACCAGTAACGGTATCTTTTACCAGTTTTTGACCATCTACACTAGCTACAATACCAGTTAGTGTTAAATTATCACCATTGATTTCTGTGTTGACACCAATGGGAACTTGACAACCCCCTTCTAAAGAGCGCAGAAAAGATCGTTCTGCTAAACAGCGATCGCGTGTTTGGGGATGTTGAATAGCTTTGAGAATGGTGATTAGTTCAGCATCATCAGCACGGCATTCTATACCTAAAGCACCCTGGCCAACTGCGTGCAGGGAAATATCAGGGGGTAAAATTTGGTGAATGCGATCGCTCATTTCCAATCTTTCTAAACCAGCTACGGCTAAAATCAAAGCGTCATATTCACCCGCATCCAACTTAGCCATGCGTGTGTTCAGATTTCCCCGCACATCTTTAAAGGTAAAATGGGGGAATTTATGGCGTAGTTGTGCCAGTCTTCTTAAAGAAGATGTACCAATCACCGCACCTGCTGGTAAAGTTTCCAGAGTTTGTCCTTTGTATTGCTCATGGAATACTACCGCATCGGCTGGATTTTCCCGTTCTGTAATTGCTGCTAGTGCCAAACCTTCTGGTAAGTTGGTAGGCAAATCTTTAAGGGAATGAACGGCAAAATCAATACTTTTCTCGATCATTCCCAGTTCGAGTTCCTTGGTAAATAATCCTTTGTCACCAATTTTAGCTAATGCTACATCCAGGATTTTGTCGCCTTGGGTAGACATGGTATGGACTTCAAAATTGATATCAGGATAACTTTTCTGAAGTTGCTCTCTTACCCAGTATGTTTGAACTAGAGCTAGTTGGCTTTTACGTGAACCAATACGAATAGTGCGTGGAGGGCTAGAAACTGAAGTCATAAAACAATTTGTCAAACCAGGCGATAAATTCACATTGATCTAGACTACCGCAGCAAGTGACTTACCGGATGGAATCACTCTCTTTACATTCGGTTACATTTTTCTTATATCAACAGCGGCTACCAGTTTGATAAAACGTTATGTATAACGTTATGTATATTTTTACATATTTTATTTTTCCGCATCTACCTATATGCAGATTTTTTTTAGATACTACAACAAAGATTGATGAGGACAAGCTCAATCAAAGAAAAAACAACCGCAGCAACACTAAAAAATCTCTGAAAATTTCTTCCCTTTCTGTCCTTTGCGCCCTTTGTGGTTCAATCATATCAAGTCTCAGATCATTTTATTTATTTCGTGAGATCAAAATAAATTTACACATTAAATTTACACATTGAGAAATTATAGTTATAGTTTAGGTAAAGGAATAGGAAACAGGAAAATAAATTGTAGTAAATCATCAGCCAAAGTAGTCTTGAGAGAGAAGTTGAAATTTTCAAGATATGCTAATATTCAATAATGAACAATGAACAATTGACCATTACTGAAACAATTATCAATTATCAATTATCAATTATCAATTATCAATTATCTCTATGATTCGTTCTGCTTGTTTAATTTTTAACCCAGTTGCCGGTCAAGGTGATCCAGACTTTGAATTAGAGCAAATTAGGTCAATATTAGAACCAGAAATTGATTTAGATATTTATCTCACCACTGAAGAAGTTGATGCTGATGAACTCGCACGTGCAGCAGTAGAAAGGGGAGTAGAAGCGATCATTGTTTCTGGGGGAGATGGGACATTATCAGCAGCAGCGGAAGCAGTAGTTAATACTGATATACCTTTTGGGATTATTTCACGAGGAACAGCAAACGCTTTTGCCGCAGCATTAAATATTCCTAATACAATTGCCGCAGCTTGTCAAACCATTTTACAAGGTAAAACTCGCACAGTAGATGTTGCTTATTGTCATGATCATCCAATGATATTATTAGCAGGTATTGGCTTTGAAGCAGAAACTGTAGAAAAAGCAGATCGAGAAACTAAAAATCGTTTTGGGATGATAGCTTATATCTTAGCTGGTATTCAAGAACTGGGAAATTTACAAAGATTTGCTGTGGAAATTGAAACAGAAGATAAGATCATTCAAACTCTTGCATCAGCGGTGACGGTAGCAAATGCAGCACCTCCAACTTCTGTTTTAGCTCAAGGACCTTCCGGGATTATTTATGATGATGGATTATTAGATTTAACAATAGTAGCTCCAGAAACTAAAACAGGTGCGATCGCTGCCACATTTCATTTATTCCAAACTGCTGCTACAGGTACACCAGTGAAAAGAGATGATATTGGTTATTTGCGAGCTAAACAATTTAAAATCACCACAAAACCACCGCAAAAAGTAGTTATAGATGGGGAAATAGTAGGTACAACTCCTGTAGAAATTAAATGTATCCCAGCAGGGTTAACGGTTTTTGTTCCTTATGTAAAAGAAGAAATTCCCACAGAAAAATTAGATGGTTTACCTAACCTAACTGTAGAAATAAAAGAGGAATCTACATAAAAAGTCAGGAGTCAGGAGTCTTAGGGGCGAAGCATTCGGGCGAATAATTATCAATTTTTATCACAATTTTATGGTATAGGGCAAAAAAATAAAAAATTTTAGATTTTAGATTTTAGATTTTAGATTGTGCTAAATGAAAACAATCCAAAATCCAAAATCTAAAATCCCAAATTCAGAACTTCTGACTTCTGAATTATTAACCTATGATTAACCTAAAAGTTGTTGTTTGAATGCACTAACTTTGTGGGATAATTCTTGTCGAGTTTCCGCTTTCAGGAGATAACGGAAGACAAACCACATAGCATAGAATATGCCAATTAGCTCAAAAATGGGAGCTAATAAAGGCACACCATTAACAGCATCTAAAACGGAGATCGCCACCTTAACCGTAACAAAGGCAGACAAAATTAACACAATTGTTAAGATAGCTTGCTGATTTTTAGCAAAAAAACTACCCACATAATTTGGTAGTTGATCTAATAAGTCAACTATTTGTGAGCTAATTCGTTGCCATTGACTGTTAGGCGCTTTAGCTGGTTGCAGTTTAGGCAAATTTCCAGTTTCTGCACCTTCAAGAGATAATACCCCTGGTGGTGAAACGGAAGTAGCAGAGTCTTGCTGTTGTTGAGTTTCCATAATGTTTGCCATTTGGCACAACAGTGTTGATAAGTGACTGGACGTAAATCAATATAACAGTCTTGACTCAGAATACCAAGTCAAAAATATTTCAGTTTGTATCTTGATTACTGAGGATTGACCAGAAAAACTTATTTCAGTCCATCAACTTAGAGATATTAACAGATATTAATTGTGAGCAGTTTTACCTTCCTGGTTGTGCGACTGTTGCATTAACAATTACATTTCTCACTCCATTAATTTCTTTAGCCAAAGGTTCAATTTTAGCTAACTGATCCTGATTATTTACAGTTCCTGATACAGTAACAGTACCATCATCGGTAGCTTTAACTGTTAATGCACCACCAGGAATATTAGCTTCTAACTTAGAACGGACTTCACTAGCTAAGTCTGCTGCTGTTCTTTCTGTACGATCAGTAGTTAGCAGATTTCGTTCTTCACGAGCGCGAATATCAGCGTTGAGTTGTCTTCTGCGAAGTTCACTTTGAGCGTCTTCTTTAGCTTCTTGTCTGGTTTCTGCTGCTGGACTGACTGGAACTTCTCCTTCTCCCGGTTCAGGTGCAGTCACAGTTGTTTTAGCGGTATTATCACAAGCAGCACTAAAAAGTAAAAGTGAACCTATTAAGAATGAAGTTAACTTTTTCATTGGTTTATTGTTTGATTTTGATATAGCAAAATTCAGGAGGCAGGAGCAAAATTTAAACTGTTAATTTTATTGCTCCTCAAATGTGGTGAAACTAATGGGAATTAAACTGTTTTTTGGCGATGGTCAATAATAATTACTGGTGCTTCTCCAGCAAAATCACCATGAACGGTTTCTGTAGGTTTGACAGTTTCAAAACTGCGTTGATGTTCACTCGGTTGATATTCGTTGACATCACGGGCATCATAAATATCAAATTCTTCAATTCCCAAACCTTTGAGGATAGTTTCAGCCTGGTGAATTTGTACTTGAGTACCATCAACAATGATTAAATAATGACCTCTTTGGAAGCGATCGCTATAAACTCGCGCTCTTTCTTCAGGAATACCTAAACCAATTAACCCCCCTGCAATACCTCCCACTGCTGCACCGACAACACCACCGGTTAAGGTTGTGGCTAAAGCAGTTGCTACCGCACCACCAGCCATGACAGGTCCAACTCCAGGAATTGCTAAAGTTCCCAAACCAACTAATAAACCACCTATACCACCAATTGCACCACCTGTAGCAGCACCGGCTTTTAGTCCTTCATCTGCTTTATTACCCTCTAAATTCCTTTTTTCACTGTTGTCTGTGTCTTTAGCAATAAGGGAAACTTGGTTCATGGGAAAACCTGCATTTCTCAAGTCTCTGAGTGCTGTTTCTGCATCACGACGATGGGAAAATACACCAACTGCTCTTTTAGTAGTTTGTAAAGGTGCTGGCGAAGGTGCTTTTACATGACCATTTGCTTCGTAAACTTGCCATTGTTTAATTCCATGTCGGTTGAGAATAGTTGCAGCCCGGTGAATATCGGTATCTGTACCACCAGCGATAATGATATAGTCTCCTTGATGGATGCGTTCGTTGTAAAACTGAGTTTGATGATCGGGAATATTAAAACGAGTAGACTCAAAGCGATCGCTCCAATGAACACCCCCAAAAGCATCTCTGTGTTGACGTTCTCTGTGTATTAAAGCAATTTGGTTCAAGGGAAAACCTGCATTTCTTAAATCATTAATAGCAGTTTCCGCATCTTGCAGCAGTGAAAAATAGCCAATTGCATATTTAAGAACAGTCGTTTCTCTATGAACAGTTGTTTCTTTAGGAACAGTCGTCTCTCTAGGAACAGTTGTTTCTTTAAGAACAGTTGTTTCTTTAGGAACAGTTGTTTCTCTAGGAACAGTTACATCCTGATGAACAACTTCTGTAGTTGGTTGTTTACCATCCGGTTGATCATAAACTTCAAATTCTTCTATTCGCCAATGATGCAGAATTTCTTTAGCTCTAGCAATTTCCGCATCTGTGCCATCAATAATGACTAAATATTCTCCTCTCTGTACTCTATCATGATAAATTTTGGCTTTTTCTTCGGGAATTCCTAAACCAATTAACGCACCAATTAAACCTCCCGCCGCGGCACCAATACCAGCACCAGCAAGGGTTGTTATTAAAGCTGTAGCTGTAGCACCAGCCAACATAATTGGACCGACTCCGGGAATAGCTAACGTTCCTAGTCCTACTAATAAACCAGTTATACCACCTAAAACACCACCAGAAATTGCCCCAATTGTTGCACCTTCTTCCGCCTGATCACCAACTTTCTCACGGACTTGATGACCAGCAATTTCTTCATTTTCGTGATGTCTAGCGATAACAGAAACTCTTTCCATTGGAAAGCCTGAATGTCTCAATTCATGTAGCGCCTGTTCAGCATCATGGCGATCTGGAAATACGCCTACAGCACGCCTATCTATACCTATAACCATGCTTTATATTCCTCCAACAGCAAAACAGAAATCTTTTGATATTCCTGTTATTTTTGAATGACTTTAAGGCCATAACTCTATTACTACGTTTTTGAATGCAAGTATCATCAATCTCTTGGATGAAGTTATATTTATGCCATTGGTTATAAGAAAATCGAGTGAGCCGTGGTATTACCTGCACAAATAGCTAAACCAGAAGACTTTTATACTTGGGGTGTAGCAGCAGCAGAAAAAGGTAATCTCAAACAGGCTATTGATTATTTTAGTCAAGCGATCGCTCTCAAACCAGACTATGCAGGTGCTTATTTATCCCGTGGTGTAGCTATTTAGGGGTTGCTGAGAAAGTCTTTCCGTGAGGGCATAGGAGTCAGGAGTCAGGAGTCAGGAGTCAGGAGTCAGGAGTCAGGAGTCAGGAGTCAGGAGTCAGGAGTCAGGAGTCAGGAGTCAGGAGTCAGGAGGAGATTTGAAAATTTCTTTGCCATCTCTTGAAATCCCCAAAAATGCACATTCCGGTATACCCTTCAAAACCCTTGCACTAATTTCTGTGTTTATCAGCCTCTAACCTTTGATATATCAAGGTTTTAGGTTTATTCAGCAAACCCTAAATAGAATCATAGGACTTACGCCAAAAGGAACAAAAGTAGGGGTAATTCATGAATTACCCCTATGCAAGAATAAAGTTTTCAGTAGATTGCCAATCAATAAACATCAGGTAAAAATGAATGAATGTCAGGAAAATTTATGAATTTTCCCCACAAAGATTTTAAATAATCAAAAACTGAAAAAGTGCAAGCTTTTATGATATGGGAAATCAAAAACCTTGCATTTACAGCACATTCTTAATTCCCACAAATAACTTTTTCAGCAACCCCTATTTATCGTCATTAGCAATACCTAAACCCACAATTCCCAAACAACATAAACCATAATATAACTCTGGTTCATTACCACATTTACCATCTTTTTGATCTTGTCTTACACTTGATTTTGTTGCCATTTTCAAACATTGACTATAAGCTTTTCCTTTACTTGCTAATGCAGGAGTTACTAAACCAAAAGTAAAGAATGCAGGAATGATTAAATACAAAAATGATCGACGATTGAATAAACGAGAACTTCTGCGCTGTAAATTTGCCGATCCTAATCTTACATTTAAATTTTCCTGTTGACGTGGTTTTTGAGATGCTAAATTTTCCGCAGCTTGTCCACACTCTGTAAATCGTTGACGGGAAAGTTGAATTGCTGTATTTAAATCCTGTTCTAAAAAAGCTTTTTTGACATATTCAGAACAAGAATCACCACCATGCAAAATTCGATGAGCGCAACAATAACCCTTGTAAGGTGAGAGATGTTTTTGATAAAAGTTAATACCAAAAACCGATATTTTACGGATTAATTTATTAAACATTTCCATGACTAACTCAATAAATAAAAGAAGACATCAATATTATTAATCTAAATTAATAATCTAAATTAATAATCTAAATTAATAATCTAAATTATTCATGTATTAATCTAGATTATTGATGTAGTTATCAAGACACCTTAATTAGGACATTTTTCTCTGCTAAACTCTTTCATCTATTCCCAATTCCCAATTCCCATGAGAATACTTTTTTAGCAAATCCTAATTATTAATATCTTCGATCTGCTTTTTAGCACGGGAAATAGCTAAACCATTATCAATAGGCGCAATTAAACTAGCAATAGAACCAATAGCAAAACCTCTTTCCATTGCTTCTTCTTCTGTAGAGGAAGATAATCCAATTATTGCACCTGTTACACCAAGACTCAAACCCAGCCACAACAGTGCTTTCCAACGTCGTGTGTAACAATATCCAGCAAGGGGAATCAATAAAGATAATAAAACTGCAATGGTTATATTTAAACGAGAAAGCCGCACAATTTTATCTGCTTTTTTCCGTTCTTCTTGTTCATTAATTGCATCTAAAGATTGACGCAACAGTTTTTTATTGTCATTATTTTCTCCCATAACAGATATTCCTTCACCCTGGCGGTAGTTTTGTTTACATCTCCTGTAACAACATACTCGCAATTTTCTCGTGATTCAATGCTTCTCATGCGAATGAGGAAAATCTTCATTTAAGCAGTAGATCCCGGACTTCTCAAAGAAGTCCGGGATCTGATAGTGGGTTTCCATTAATTCCACTTCTTGTTAAGGAAGCGGTGCGCGTCCTGATCTTCCAGCGTGGATGGCTGGGGTGTTTCCATTAATTCCACTTCTTGTTAAGGAAGCGGTGGCACATTTGAGCCGAAAGATTCTCTCGTAATTCAGTTTCCATTAATTCCACTTCTTGTTAAGGAAGCGGTTCTGCAGAGAGCTTGGTAGGCTGGGCTGCAAACCCGGCCATTTTTTGCTTGCCGACGGCGGCGTTTAGCTGCTGCCAAGCGATGTTGAGCCTTGCGGGAAGCTTTAGCAATTTTGTTTCTCATAGACACAGAAGGAGCGACCTTCTTAACGCTCTTAATTACTAGTTTCCATTAATTCCACTTCTTGTTAAGGAAGCGGTCTTCATAGGTATTGACTGTTAGTAAACCACTAAGGACAGTTTCCATTAATTCCACTTCTTGTTAAGGAAGCGGTTGCGTCTTGCCGCGCCAACTTTAATCTGTAAATATAACGTTTCCATTAATTCCACTTCTTGTTAAGGAAGCGGTTGTCTTTGCTAAACTTAGCTATTGAAGCAGGAGTTCCTCAAGTTTCCATTAATTCCACTTCTTGTTAAGGAAGCGGTTTGAGCAGCGCATTGCTGATCTTGAGCAGGAAGAACGTTTCCATTAATTCCACTTCTTGTTAAGGAAGCGGTTTTCATGGTCTTCAGGAAATATTCTCAAGTAGAAAATACGTTTCCATTAATTCCACTTCTTGTTAAGGAAGCGGTGAGAATTGCTGCTCTAAAACAAGAGGAGCAAGAAAACCTCCAAGTTTCCATTAATTCCACTTCTTGTTAAGGAAGCGGTGTCCCCATCTCTGATATGAGTGCTAGTAATTTTTTGCTACTAGCTTGGTTTCCATTAATTCCACTTCTTGTTAAGGAAGCGGTGAGTGCCCCTACGGCACGACTTAGGCGACCACGTAGCTGTTTCCATTAATTCCACTTCTTGTTAAGGAAGCGGTAAGAAATTCAAGAGTCTATTAACAAAGCAAATCTTGCTAAGTTTCCATTAATTCCACTTCTTGTTAAGGAAGCGGTAGAGCTTGTTGTTGGTGTACCAGTAAGAGTTACCCAAAAGTTTCCATTAATTCCACTTCTTGTTAAGGAAGCGGTGACATGATTGAACGGATTTATAAAAGTAGTTCACCTGACGTTTCCATTAATTCCACTTCTTGTTAAGGAAGCGGTTTACACAAGGATGCTGATCACGCGCCACTATGTTGTTTCCATTAATTCCACTTCTTGTTAAGGAAGCGGTTTGCGGGTAGGCTTGCATCCCTGGTTCAATGCCAGCCTGCTCCAGCCCCTGCTCCAGCCCCTGCTCCAGCTCGTTTCCATTAATTCCACTTCTTGTTAAGGAAGCGGTACAAGAATTAATCAACTATATAAGCTTTTGTGAAGGCTTGTTTCCATTAATTCCACTTCTTGTTAAGGAAGCGGTTCAGTTTCTATAGAGGATGTACTCAACATCTCTTTAGGAGTTTCCATTAATTCCACTTCTTGTTAAGGAAGCGGTGGGCTCAGGAGTGGTTTCTACCCACTCCTTTAGGTAGTGATACAGTTTCCATTAATTCCACTTCTTGTTAAGGAAGCGGTTAAGCCGGGCTGAATTTCCACACCCAAAGCTTCACAGTTTCCATTAATTCCACTTCTTGTTAAGGAAGCGGTGCGGTGGCACCCCTGCCACTGCAAGAGGCTTGGTTAAAGTTTCCATTAATTCCACTTCTTGTTAAGGAAGCGGTAAGAATACTCTTCCCTAGCTCTCCGCACCTTGTCTCCTTGTTTCCATTAATTCCACTTCTTGTTAAGGAAGCGGTACAACAAATAGAAGAACGTATTTCCTTACCTGCTCAGGTGTTTCCATTAATTCCACTTCTTGTTAAGGAAGCGGTAGCCACCATTATAAACCCTTACCCTGCCTACTGTCTAGAGGCAATTTTCGGCCGGGTCTAAAAAAAGAGTCAACCAGCACCATAAACCATGATGTTAAAACACCTGAAACCCTTACCCAGCAAGGGATCGGCAGGGTCAACGAAAGAATCAACATTTGCACCCCCTCCCCTACCCGGCCGCAAAAAAACCATTACTAACAAAAAAATTCCTTATTCGCATGAAACCCCCTTACATTACCTGGCAATTAGGTCTATTTTAAAAAAATCATCAACTCACAAAAAATATGTACATTTCTCATCGTGCGGCTTTAGTCAGAAATTTAGGAGTCGCTATATTTAATGGGTCAATTACACTTATAATCCTATTAATTGCCCCATTAGGATTAGCAGCAGTTATTGTCAATACATTATTAGTTACCTTGGCTAGTTTTATAAATGCTACAGCATCTGATAAAATTGTGGTTTTTTTACAACCAACTCACATCAAAAATATGATAGCAGAAATCATTTCTCAACAATCAAAAATAATTAATCATTCTTAACAACATTAGAAAAAAATTTGTACTCAAACTAAAGATCAATTTTTGTAATCAATAATCTTACCCTTAACCGACTATGCGAACATTATATATTTCCCGTCAAGGTTGTTATATCTCTCTCAAAGCAGAAACCTTAATAGTCAAACAAGGAGAAACAATACATGGAGAAATTCAATTACCGCTATTAGAACAAATATTAATTTTCGGTAAATCACAAATGACTACTGAAGCAATTCGTAGCTGTTTATGGCGAGATATTCCTATTGCTTATTTATCGAGAATGGGATATTGTTATGGGCGATTAATGCCCATCGCTAGAGGATATCGTCAACTTTCCCGTTATCAACAACAATTAACAACAACCGATAAATTAATAGTAGCTCAAAATATAGTCGCAGGTAAATTAAAAAATAGCCGGACTTTTCTACAACGTCAACAACGACGCAATCCCTCAACAACTACAGAAATGGCTATTAAAAGTTTAGCTGTATTAATTCAAAAAGCACGGGAAGCAGAAACAACAGAACGATTAATGGGATTAGAAGGTGCTGGTGCGGCTCAATATTTTTCCGCTTTTGGAGAATGCTTAAATCATCCTAATTTCATATTTTTAGCCCGTAGTCGTCGTCCCCCAGGAAACCCCGTTAATGCTATGTTGAGTTTTGGTTATCAAATTCTGTGGAATCATATTTTAACATTAATAGAAATCCAAGGATTAGATCCCTATTATGCTTGTTTGCATCAAGGAACAGAACGTCATGCAGCATTAGCTTCTGATTTAATAGAAGAATTTCGCGCTCCAATTATTGATTCTTTGGTGTTGTGGTTAATCAACAGTAAAATTATGGATGATACTCAAGATTTTGTCTATCATGATGGTGGTTGTTATCTCAATAATCATGGTAGGGAAAAATATATAAAATACTTTCTCCAGAAATTAGAGGAAGATGTACAAAATCAAAAAGGTGAAAATCAACCCCGATGGGATTTAATGACTCAACAAATTAAAATTTTTAAAGAATTTGTCTATCAACCTAGTCAAGTTTATCAACCTTATCAAATTCGTTAATTTTTAAATGTTATTTTATGTAATAGTTTATGATATTCCTGACGATAAACGTCGCCAAAAAATCTCAGAATTATTAGAAGGATATGGTCAAAGAGTTCAATATTCAGTTTTTGAATGTCTGCTCAATTCACAGAAATATACAGAATTAAAACAACGATTAGGTAAAGAAATCAATTCCCTGGAAGACAGTATCAGATTTTATCCATTAAGTAAACATACATTTAACCAAATTGAAACTTGGGGAGAACCACCCGTAACAGAAATTCCAGGTTCTATTATTATTTAAATTATTTAAATTATTTAAATTATTTAAATTTCTTGATAAATAAAATATAGATAATATTCAGATACGGGATCAATACTGTTCGGTTAAGAGTTTTTGTAGGTTGGGTTAAGCGATAGCGCAACCCAACAAAAGCTGATAAATGTTGGGTTTTGTTCCTCAACCCAACCTACAGAATTTTATTTTTTGGGCTTAACCGAAAAGTATTGGATACCGGATTTCTTCAAACAATGCAGAAGCTAATAAATTCAGGATTTATGCAAAAGGGAACAAACGTAAGGGTAATTCATGAATTACCCCTACGCAGGAATAAGGTTTTCAGTCACATCTTGCGTAAGTCCTAAAATTATAATCTTGTTTATTTAGTGTATTATGGCTGATAAATAGTTGATAAGTATAAGTTGCTAAAATGAAAATACAAGTCAGTCAATTTACAGTTAACAAAAGATTCCCGTTAACAATAAGTAGAGGAACAACAACACAAACAACAAATATCAGCATCAAAATCATCGAAAACGACATTGAAGGATGGGGAGAAGCATCACCCTTTGGTGTGGGAAATCACCGTCAAACCACCGAAATGATCACAGATGCCTTGCAAAAAATCACCCCTGTGTTAGAATTATACAATCCTTGGCAAAGACAGGAAATTGAAACAATTTTAACACAGTATCAAATCCCTTCCGCAGCCAAGGCAGCTATAGACATGGCGTTGTATGATTGGATGGGGAAAAGTGTAAATTTACCATTGTGGAAAATGTGGGGACTAAATCTCAATAAAATAGTACCCACATCCGTAACCATAGGTATTAACTCCCCAGAAGGTGCAGCAACCAGAACCAAAGACTGGTTAGAATATATGGATGTGAAATTATTAAAAGTGAAATTAGGAGCAAAAGAGGGAATAGAAGCAGACAGAAAAATGCTCTTAGCAGTGAAAGAAACAGCACCAAAAATAGATTTATTTGTAGATGCTAACGGAGGTTGGAGTTTAGCAGATGCAATTTCTATGTCTCTGTGGTTAGCAGATTTAGGGATAAAATATATAGAACAGCCATTACCAAGAGGTGAAGAAAATAAATTAGCCACCCTGAAAGAACATTCACCTTTACCCATCTTTGTGGATGAAAGTTGCTTTACCAGTGTGGATATTCCCCCCTTAGCAGATTATGTAGATGGAATTAATATTAAACTCATGAAATCTGGGGGTTTAAGTGAAGCTTGGAGAATGGTAAATACAGCCAAAGCACATAATTTACAAGTGATGTTTGGCTGTTATTCTGATAGTTCATTAGCCAATACAGCAGCTTCCCAACTTGCACCATTAGCAGATTATTTAGATTTAGATAGTCATTTAAATTTAATAGATGATCCTTTTGTGGGTGCATCAGTTGAAAAAGGACGAATTTTACCTAATAATTTACCAGGTTTAGGAGTACAATACAGTGCGTCTGCCACTTAATAAAAAGATAGCAATTTTATTGCATGAAGGACTGAGTGGAACTCAGGGAAAAACCGGTTTATCCATTTTACGCTATAGTGAATCACCGATAGTTGCAGTGATAGATCGGGAATGTGTAGGTAAATCTGTATCAGAGTTAACAGGAATAAAACGTGATGTTCCTGTTGTGGGTTCAGTGAGTGCGGCTTTGCAATATCAACCAGAAGTTTTAGTTATTGGTATTGCTCCCAAAGGTGGGATAATTCCTGATCATTATTGGCCGGATATCAAAGATGCTTTGAAAGGGGGAATGTCTTTGGTTAATGGTCTACACACACCTTTAGGGAATATACCAGAATTAAATGCTCTCTTAAAACCAGGTCAGTTAATTTGGGATGTGCGAAAAGAACCTGCTAACTTAGAAATAGCTTCCGGTTTAGCGCGGACTCTTCCCTGTCGTCGGGTGTTGACGGTGGGAACAGATATGGCCATTGGTAAAATGTCTACCAGTTTAGAATTACATCGTTCTGCAAAATTACGGGGTTGGAAGTCGAAATTTTTAGCTACTGGTCAAACTGGGTTAATGTTAGAAGGGGATGGTGTAGCGTTAGATGCAGTGCGGGTAGACTTTGCTGCGGGTGCGGTGGAACAGTTGGTGATGCGGTTTGGTAAAAATTACGATATTCTGCAAATAGAAGGACAAGGTTCTTTATTACATCCTGGTTCAACTGCAACTTTACCTTTAATTCGGGGTTCTCAACCTACACATTTAATTTTAGTGCATCGAGCCGGACAAACTCACAATCATAATAATCCTCATGTTCCGATTCCTCCTTTACCGGAGGTAATTAAAATGTATGAAATTATTGCTAGTGGTGCGGGTGCGTTTGCTAAAGTTCCGGTAGCGGGGATAGCTTTAAATACTAGAGATTTAGATGAAGTTGCTGCTAAAAATGCGATCGCCCAAGTTACAGATCAAACAGGTTTACCTTGTACAGATCCGGTGCGATTTGGTGGTGAGTTGTTATTAGATGCAGTGATGGGAAGTTAGTTTAGAGATAATTATGAGTTTTTGTAGGTTGGGTTAAGCGATAGCGCAACCCAACAAAAGCTTATAAATGTTGGGTTTCGTTCCTCAACCCAACCTACAGAATTTTATTTTTTGGGCTTAACCGAAAAGTATTGAGATGCAGTGATGGGAAGTTAGTTGAGAGATAATTAGGGGTTGCTGAGAAAGTCTTTCCGTGAGGGCATAGGAGTCAGGAGTCAGGAGTCAGGAGGAGATTGGAAAATTTCTTTGCCATCTCTTGAAATCCCAAAAAATGCACACTTTTTCCGGTATACCCTTCAAAACCCTTGCACTAATTTCTGTGTTTATCAGCCTCTAACCTTTGATATATCAAGGTTTTAGGTTTATTCAGCAAACCCTAATTATGAGATGATTTAGATCCCCGACTTCTTGAATAAGTCAATAAGTTAGGGATCTAAATATTTTTCTGAATCAGGATGTCTGGTTACTGAGCGAAGTCGAAGTACAGGATTTCAGGATTTTCAGGATGAAAACTGAGATTTTATTTTAAATTACTATTAAATTACTATTAAATTACTATTAAATTACTATTAAATTACTATTTAATAAACCTCATCGTGGCTACCAATATCAATTAATAAAATAACCATTTCTAACAACTGCTCATCCTCAGATAAATTAAAAATAATTCTACAATCATAAGTCACAGAACAAGACCAAAAACCCGCTAAATCTCCTCCTAATTTATGAGACTTTAAAGATGGTGTGAAAGGATCATCTGCTAATAGCTGTAAGACATCAATAATCTTATTTTTTAATTGTGGATTTTTCTTGATAATCTTTTTAAAAGATCGCTTAAATCCACTACTCCAGACAACTTCCATCATCATCTCCTAGTAAGTCAGCGATCAAATCATCTACACTTCCCCTTTTAGCAGTACCATTGTTAAATGCTTCTGTTACTTCTTTTGCATTAGCTAAAATTTCTAAACGACGGTTTTCAATTCTTTGTTGACGGAGAAACTCAAATAAATACTCTCTGTCTTCTGTTGATAAGTTTTCAATAGAGTTGATAATTTCTTGTAGAGTCATCATATAAAAATACCTCCCTACTATAAATTATATATCAATTAGACCTCTCCAAAATAAAATGTATTAATTTGTCATAAGTTGTAGGGGCGAAGCGAAGCCTTTAGGCGATAATTTAACGGAAAAATCAGACATCTAAAAATCCCATAATCTTCGACCTGCCCCCATAAATAGGTTCTATAATTTTTTTCTGGAGATGTCTATTAGATAATATACAAGTTAGTTTATCTTGCAAATTTTCTCAGTAATTTTCATAATATAATTTATAAGCTGTTGTGCATTTAATTTGTATAAGTGGAACAGGCAAGATGCCTGTTCCACAAGAGTTCAGAATATTAGGATAATACAATTTAGCTGTGTAACAGCTTAATACAATCAATATAGTATAATTACAGCAGTTTGAGATCAAAATTTAGTTATCCACTCGTTATCCACTCGTTCCCAGTCTCCAGACTGGGAATGGAAACCTAGAGGTTCTACCTCTATAAAACCTAAATTCTCAAACCATAGGAATTAAGAGAAGTTTTCTTACCCAATATCCAATCTAATTGTTTTGGTAATAATGCTGCTAAATTATAATTATTGACTATTGTTTTTCTTGCTGCTGCACGAATAACTTTCATATCTTCTGCATTATCCAAAGCTAGATTTACCTTTTCAGCAATTTGTACAGGAGAAAAGAAATCTGCCAAAAGTCCATTTTTACCATCTTCAATGATCTCTACAACTGGGGGAGTGTTGGAAGCTATGAGTAAACATCCTACAGACATTGCTTCTAACATTGACCAGGATAAAACAAAAGGACGGGTTAAGTAAATATGGGCTGAGGAAGCTTGTAAAAGTTGTAGATATTCATGGGTAGGCAGTCTACCAGTAAAATGTAATCTCGATAAATCTAAATCTAGACTTTCTAACATTAACTGTTTATAGGTTTTCCCATCAGCAAGATGTTTACTATAAAATACCTTATCTTCCCCATCAACTACAATATGACAATTTGGGCGCTGTTGTTGAATTAATGCTACTGCTTCCATAAACTGAGGAAAACCCCGATAAGGTTCAAAACCTCTTGCTGAATAGGTAACTAATTCTGTGACGTGGGAAAGATCCAAATTGATGCTAGGTAAAAATAATTTAGTATCTGGTTTACTGATAAAGTAATTAGTATCAATGCCATCGTGACAAACAGTGATTTTATGATGATATTCTTGGGGAAATTGTTGACGCTGCCAGTTAGTAGGAGAAAGTCCGCGATCGCAATGGTATAAATCCAGTAAAATCGGTGAATTTTTTACCCTAATACGACATATATCATCTACACTTAATGGATCACAAGGATCAAAACCTGCATCTGAACCGCGACTATGATAAAACCATTCAAAGAAACATAATAATTCTGCTTGGGGAAAAACTTCTTTTATAAATAAAGTTAGTCCCCAACCAGAATGACCATAAATGATATCTGGAATAAAACCTTGATTTTTTAATCGTTGTGCCATCCGATATACTGCTTGTCCGGTAAGAACTGCATTTTCTAAATTGCGAATATAATAATGTGTTTGACTTGCTACTGTGCGGGAAGGTTGATAAATTACCTTCTGTACACCTGGTATATGTCCTTGTTGATTATTTGTGGCAAATACCACTTGATAATTCTGATCTTGTCCTAAAGTTTTAACTAAGTGGCGAAATTGTCCGGGGAAGTTGGGATGTAAAAATAAAATGCTTTTCATATTTCCGGTAGCATTTTTCATACAATTTGAATATGCTTGTTTTAGCCATATAATTAGGGTTTGCTGAGAAAGTCTTTCCGTGAAGGCATAGGAGTCAGGAGTCAGGAGTCAGGAGTCAGGAGGAGATTTGAAAATTTCTTTGCCATCTCTTGAAATCCCAAAAAATGCACACTTTTTCCGGTATACCCTTCAAAACCCTTGCACTAATTTCTGTGTTTATCAGCCTCTAACCTTTGATATATCAAGGTTTTAGGTTTATTCAGCAAACCCTAATTATGATTTCAAAAATATTTTATTTGAGATTTTTTAATATGGAAGTTTTGAGGCGTTTTTGGAGGATATTTAAATCATATTTTCATAATTCAATTACAAATTCTTTATTAACAGACATGAAGCATGGGAAGTATGGGTGGCATGGGTAGCAAGGGAGTCACCCATCACCCATCACCCATCACCCATAACCATCTATCTAACTTCTTTCAAACTCTCAACCTGCTTAGTAAACATCTCCGTAAATAAACTCAACACACTCCGTTCCTCACGCACCTTAATATTAGCAGTAATAGACATCCCCGACTGTACAGGAATGTTTCTACCGTGAGCATTTATCGTCTGACTATCTAAACTAACTTTCGCTGGAAATCTATAATATTGATAAGTCTGATCAGGAGGTAAAGCATCCGATCCGATATTAATCACTTTACCTTTAATATCTCCAAACTCACTAAAAGGAAAAGAATCAACTCTCACATCTACCTTCATTCCTTCCCGCACAAAACCAATATCTTGATTGGTGATAAATACCTCCGCTACATATTTATCATTAGGTACAATCTGTAATAATTTCTCGGTAGGATTAGCGACAAAACCAGGATTTTTCGCTTGCAGATCAAATACTATCCCACTTACAGGAGCGCGAAGTTCTTGATATTTGACATTTAATTGTGTCTGGGAAATTCTACTATTAACATCTGCCAATCTTTGCTCATTTTCCAAAATAATTCTCATGAATTGGCTGTCAATTTCCGCAATTCGCTTTTTATTATTGGCTATCTGATCTAAAACATTTTTATCTGTCACCGCTACAGTATTCGTTACTTCCTCCTGTCCTCTTTTAATATCAAACTCTAGGCGTTTTTCTTCTTCTCTCAATTGTTCTATTTCTGCTTTCAGAGTTTGTACTTGTTGTTGCTGATTCAGATATTGTAATTGAGAAATCCCCCCTTCTTCTGCTAGGGTTTTAACTTTATCTAAAATTTGTTGTTGAATTGCTAAACCATTTTGAGTATCTTTGATCTTGACTTTGGTTTGCGATAGTTGCTTTCTGATTTTTTCAACTTCTAATTGTGCTGCATTAGACCGAGATTCTAATTCTTTTCTGGCAGCTAGGAGGCGTTGTTGTTCATCAATTCCACCACTTATTCCTGGTGTAGAATTTCTTAATTGAGAACGCAATAAATCATTGTCAGCGACTAATGAGGCTCGACTTTTCAGGAGAAAAGCTGTTTCTGGTGGCAAGTTACTGCTTAAAAAATTCAATTCTGAGGTGATACCGTTACTTGCACTCATCAAGCGACGATAAATATCGTTTTCTTTAATTAAAGCAGCACGAATCTTGTTTAAGGAACTTAACTCAGCTAAGGTGGCAACGGATTCAAATGTTAAGAGCAAGTCTCCTTTTTTTACTTCTTGTCCATCTTTCACATAAACAGATTTGACAACACCACTAATAGGAGCTTGCACTTCTTTTACTGTTCCCTCTGGTTTTAACTGACCGGTCGCGGGAACTACTTGTTCAATTTTGGCATAATAAGCCCAACCCACTCCAAAACAAGCTATAACCATCAGGGTGATCATGATGGTACGTGACCAAACTGGTGATTGACGTAAAACTATAGAGTGTTCAAAACTATCTTGATAAGCTACAGAATTTAAAGAGTCTGTTCTTGCTTTTTTGGCAGATGTCAGCAACTGTACACTACTTTGTTTTTTTCCGTTGCCATTACCGTTACCGTTGATATGATTACCATTATGTTGAGTCATAACAATTTTAGATTTTGGATTTTAGATTTTGGATTTTAGATTTTGAATTTTAGCGTCAGGAGTCGTAGGGGCGAAGCATTCGGGCAACAAATGATCAATTTTATGAACAGGTTATTTTCCTGTAAGGGCGAAGCATTCGGGCAACCAATTATCAATTTTAGCAACAGGCTATTTTCCTGTAAGGGCGAAGCATTCGGGCAACCAATTATCAATTTTAGCAACAGGTTATTTTCCTGTAAGGGCGAAGCATTCGGGCAACCAATTATCAATTTTAGCAACAGGCTATTTTCCGAATGCTTCGCCCCTACTTCACCCGTACAGGAGTCAGGAGTTATTAATTTTGGATTTTGGATTTTGGATTTTGGATTGTTTTTCTTAACTCCAATCTAAAACCTAAAATCTAAAATTTCCTTCCCCTATTCCCTATTCCCTATTCCCTATTCCCTATTCCCACTGATAACTGATAGCTGATCACTAATAACTAATTACAAATTAACTTCTTGTTGTTGATATAGGTAGAAATAATGACCTTTAGCAGTCATTAATTCTTGATGATTACCTTGTTCTATCACCCTACCGCCATCCATAACAACGATTGTATCTGCATTACTAACAGTATTGAGACGGTGAGTAATAAAGAAGACTGTTTTACCTTGAAAAGCTCTAGCTAAGTTGAGGCATATTTGTCTTTCTGTGGGATAATCTAAGGCGCTGGTAGCTTCGTCCAAAACTAATAATTTAGGTTTTTGTAAAATGGAACGAGCGATCGCTATCCTCTGTCTTTGTCCTCCAGAAAGATTAGAACCTTTTTCCCCTACTCTGGTGTTATAACCATTGGGCAAATTCATGATAAATTCATGGGCAACTGCTATCCTGGCCGCTTCGATAATTTCTTCTGTAGTTGCATCAGGATTAGTCAATGCAATATTTTCTTCTACAGTACCATCAAACAAAAGCGGATCTTGCGGTACAACCCCAATTTGTCTGCGTACTGAATAAAGTTCTACTTTGCTGATGTCGTAACCATCAATCAAAATTCTGCCAGACTCGATGTTATAAAGTCTTAGCAGTAATTTCATCATTGTGCTTTTACCTGAACCACTTTGTCCGACGATACCGACAAATGTACCAGAGGGAAAATCAAGACTCACATTGTTTAGTTGCAGTGGTCCACTGGGAGCAAAGCGGAAGCAAACATTTTCATATTTAACAGCACCCATGATCCCAGGTAAGGGAATATTATCTTTGTCTGTTTCTGCTTCTTGGGGTGTGTCCACAATATCACTTAATCGCTCTAAAGATAAACCAGTTTCTTGGAAGTTTTGCCAAAGTTGTGCTAACCGCAAAATAGGACTAGTCACATAACTGGAAATAATTCTAAAGGCGATTAATTCCCCTAATGTTAATTCTCCTTTTAATACTAAATAAGCTCCTACCCACAAAACTAATAAGCTACTGAGTTTGTTGAGAAACTGACTGGTAGAATTAGCTAAAGTGGAAGTGATGACTGTTTTAAAACCTGCGGATACAAACCGAGCATAACGTTCTTGCCAGGAAAAACGCGATCGCAATTCAATATTTTGCGCCTTTACTGTTTGAATACCTGACATTACCTCCACTAAATAAGATTGAGTTGCTGCATTACGTTCTGCTTTGGTACGTAATTGTCGGCTCACCGTGGGGGCGGCAATTAATGTAATCACCACAAATAGGGGAATTGTTCCCAAACCCACTAAAGTTAATTGCCAACTATAAAACAGCATCACGATGATATAAACCACCGAGAATACTGCATCTAATACCACTGTTAAAGCTGTCCCTGTGAGAAACTGACGGATATTTTCTAATTCATTGATGCGAGTTGCTAGTTCACCCACAGGTCTACGTTCAAAATAACGTAAAGGTAATCTGAGTAAATGGTCAATAATTTGTGACCCTAAGCTCATGTCAATGCGGTTGGTTGTATCCACAAATAAGTATGTCCGCAATGTAGTTAGTATTGCTTCAAATACACCCACTGCTAATAATAACACCCCTAAAATATTCAGGGTATTAATACTATTTTGAACAATGACTTTATCAATGATTAATTGAATAACCAAAGGATTAGCTAAAGCAGCTAATTGGACGAAAAAGGAAGCGATAAAGACTTCTATTAATACCCGACGGTGACGTGATAGATAAGGTAAAAACCAACTTAACCCAAAGCGTTGTTGCGGTGTTTCTTGCGTAGCACCGATAAGTAATACCCGCAGTTGTGGTTGTAATGTGGTTTCATCAGTTGCTATTTCTTCCAGTAGTTTGCTTGGTTTGCAATTAATTATTCCTTTTGATGGCACAGCTAAAACTACTGTATTTTCATCTACTGCATAGATCACAGCATAGCTATCTTGATATTGAATTAGTGCTGGTGTAGGAATGCGTGTAATTGCAGTGGCGGGAATATCTACTAATTGGGATCTCAGTCCAATTAATTCTCCCACATAAGCACAAAGTTGAAGGGATATATTACCATGACGTTTAATGTTGTCGTTTAAAATCCGACGTACTACTTCTTTACGCAAGGGAACTTGTAAATGCTTGGCCAGCATTTGCAAACAAGCCAAGGTAGAATTTATTTCCCCCTGTCCACGAAAAAATGGGTATTGTTGGTGGTGTTTTTTCTCTGATGGTGTTTGGCGTTGGGAAGGAATAACTTCTTCTACTGTGGCGTAGGGAATTTCTATTTCATCTGTGTTTTGTTGTTGATTATATGTTAGTTCTGCCTCTACTAGTTCTGGATTGAGGAATGATAAATCTGGGGGATTGATACCTAATAACCGTGCTGGACTGCTCCCTGTTACTTCGATCATTCCTCTAGTATGACTAGATTCTAACGGAGAATTAGGGGGAAAATTAGCTACTGTACCACCACTAACAAACCAAATTTTATCACTTTCTAGTTGTGTAAAAGAGGATTTTCCTGGTGGTAGGTAATGAATTTTTGCCTCTGATAAAATTTCTTGACTGATGTCTTTGAGATTTAAATTGGCATTAGCTTGTTGTGCTAACAGTGGGCTGAGAATATCAAATACTTCTGAGATGTCACTACAGTTTTGACGATCATTAGCAAAGGCTGGATTTTGGCGTAGTAGACTTAAATAATCTGCTGTACTCAAGGTTAAACAAATCACTTCTGTGGATGCGATCGCTGTTTCACAAGCAATCTGCCGCATCAAACTAATTTCCCCAATTATTGCTCCTGGTTCTAGGATTTTCAGGGTAATTGGTAATTGGGTTTGGGGGTGATATCCCAACAGTCTCACTTTTCCCTCGTACAGAATCGCTATTCTATCTGGTAGTTTTTCTTTACCAATGATTTTTTGTCCTATGCGATAGCGTAGAGCTTGTTGTTGTGATAGTAAATTGCGTCTTTCCTGGGCTGATAGTTGATCAAATCCTGCAATACTCTGGAGAAATTGATCAAAGGATTCGCTATTATAAGTCATATTTATTCGATTTAATAATCTGCTGTTTGTTATTTATCCGGGATTCATGGATTAGAAAAAGCTGCACAAACTCTTTCTAGAATTTTTACACCTTGGATATTTTTTGTGCTGGAAGCCTTCCCAAATGTGTAAGTTGGCTTTTTACTCATCCCTGACTTATATGATTAGGTATCTTTATCATGCAAATGATATAATCAAGGACGTTTTAATCTTTCACCTATTACCTGTTGTCATTGCATATCTTCTGATAGTTTAATTTGCCAGTTTTGTGGAGCTACTTGCCCTTGCAGCCAAGTCTGAAACCGCTCATTCAGCAATCTTTGACGAATTTGCCGATCCAACTGAGCTGGTAGTAGTTTTTCTAGCCTGACAATTACTATCCATTCTCCTATTTGAGTAGGTGGTGAAAGTTGCTGTGGTTGGCTGACAGATAAGACTCTCGCCAACATCGGATGAAGAGATTGTAATTCCACAGGACCGACTAAACCATCTGTTTGGGCTTCTGGACCTTGGGCATATTCTCTTGCTGCTTGAGCAAAAGATTGTTCTCCTTCTTGGATGCGGAAGTAGATTTCTTGGGCTATTCCAATATCAGAAGTAGTGATCAGGGAATATATAACTCGATCCAACTGGGTTTTGCGCTGGTAAAAGTAGGAGTCTAAATCTTGTCCCCAACTTGCTTCTTTGAACTTTTCCAGTTTCAGTTGGCGAATAGCTATACTATTCAACTGTTCGGTACTGATTCCCTGTTCTTGTTTTCCTTGATATTGTTGCGCTAACTGTTCACAGGCTTGTTTTTCTTCCTGTGGTGTACATTCAATTTCTGCGATCGCTTGATCAATTACTACCTCTTTCAGTAATGGTGGTACTAATTGGTGTTTCCCCAGTAGTTGTAGAACTTCTGGGGCTGTTATTATGCGATCGCCAAATTGCAGCACTGGATTCATATCACTTGCCAGTAAATTTACTACCTGTCTCAATTGTTATTACAACTACATTAAAACTAGATTATGTTCCGTTGATCTCTGGTTTAAAACAATGTTCTTTTTATCACTGGTTTTTCTACTTCAGTCCTTTTTCTATAGGTTCATAGCACATATAGCCAATAAATACTCCTACAGTAAACTAATACAGTAAACTAATACACTTTTGTATAGCTCACTGATAGAGGTATTAGTATTTAAGGATATCGTACCAAGCTATCACAATTTTGGGAAATTGCAACCTCAAACTGGCATTTAAGTCAAAAAACTTATAAAGTTTACCTGATTATGGAAAAAATAAATTGTCCATCCCAGTTTCAGGAACAGTTGTAGCAATTAGGGCTGGCCGAGACAAATCTACTTAGCCAACCCTAATTAAACCTATAATCCAAAAACAGAACTTTTAACCGTGATCTTGAGAAAGATCCTAACCTATCATCAAAATATACCCTGAATAGCATCAAGCCCTGGTAATTACTTAGAATATAACTGATTGGTGAATAATTGTTTTAATTGTTGTTTCCAACTACCAATAACCAACAGGACTTACGCAAAAGGGAACGAAAGTAGGGGTAATTCATGAATTACCCCTACGCAAGAATAAGGTTTTTAGTCATATCTTGCGTAAGTCCTATAAGTCTTGAACCGGACATGATATAACTAGGGATTTTACTAAATCACAAAGATATCAGAGTGACTCAAACTAGCAGAATTACTTAGAGTTGCGATCTTCACACTAGCTCCAGCACCGTCACCATCGGCATCAAAGAATAAATCACCATTGGTAGTGTTGAAAATAAATCTATGGGTGCTGCTAGTAGCTGAAGTCACACCTGCACCAAAAGTAAAAGCTTCTGCACTTAATTGACCGATTGCTAAACTAGTAAAACCATTGCTATCTATTTGAATTTTATCTGTTCCAGATTCAAAATCGGTAATTGTATCAATTCCTCCATCTAAACCAGTGAAACGGAAAGCGTCCATACCAACGCCACCTGTGAGAGTGTCATTACCCTCACCACCTATGAGAGTGTCATTACCTGCTTCTCCAGACAGATTATCGTCACCAAGTCCACCATCTAGGAAATTATTACCATTATTACCCAACATGGCATTATTCAGATCGTTACCTGCACCGTTGATATTGTTCTCACCTATCAAAGACAAACTTTCTAAATGATCTCCCAGGTGATAACTGATAGATGATATGACTGTATCTATGCCTTCATTAGCATTTTCAATGACTACGTCCCCTAAGTCATCAACAACATAGGTATCGTTACCATTTCCACCGATGAGACTATCAGCACCTGTACCACCTATGAGAGTGTCATTACCCTCACCACCTATGAGAGTGTCATTACCTCCTTGTCCAGACAGATTATCGTTACCACTGTCACCATCTAAGACATTATTATCATCATTACCCAACAGCACATTATTCAGGTCGTTACCTGTAACGTTGATATTCACAAAGATATCAGAGTGACTCAAACTAGCAGAATTACTCAGAGTTGCAATCTTCACACTAGCTCCAGCACCATCACCATCGGCATCAAAGAATAAATCACCATTGGTAGTGTTGAAAATAAATCTATGGGTGCTGCTAGTAGCTGAAGTCACACCTGCGCCAGAAGTAAAAGCTTCGGCGCTTAATTGACCAATTGCTAAACCAGTAAAACCATTGCTATCTATTTGAATTTTATCTGTTCCAGATTTAAAATCGGTAATTGTATCAATTCCTCCATTTAAACCAGTGAAACGGAAAGCGTCCATACCAACACCACCTGTGAGAGTGTCATTACCCTCACCACCTATGAGAGTGTCATTACCTGCTTGTCCAGACAGATTATCGTTACCTCTGCCACCATCTAGGAAATTATTACCATTATTACCCAACATGTCATTATTCAGATCGTTACCTGCACCGTTGATATTGTTCTCACCTATCAAAGACAGACGTTCTAAATGATCTCCCAGATGATAACTGATAAATGATACGACTGTATCTATGCCTTCATTAGCATTTTCAATGACTACGTCCCCTAATTCATCAACAACATAGGTATCTTTACCAACTCCACCGATCAGACTATCAGCACCTGTACCACCTATGAGAGTGTCATTACCCTCACCACCTATGAGAGTGTCATTACCTGCTTGTCCATAGATAGTATCATCACCAAGTCCACCATCTAAGACATTATTAACATCATTCCCAAAGAGTGTATTATTTAGGTCATTACCTGTTCCGTTGATATCATTCTGACCTGTTAAAATGAGGGTTTCTAAATTATCTCCCAGGGTATAACTGATAGATGATATGACTGCATCTATGCCTTCATTAGCATTTTCAATGACTACGTCCCCTAAGCCATCAACAACATAGGTATCGTTACCATTTCCACCGATGAGACTATCAACACCTGTACCACCATCGAGGTAGTCATTACCCTCGCCACCTATGAGAGTGTCATTACCTCCCTGTCCGTACAGACTATCGTTACCAAGTCCACCATCTAAGACATTATTAACATCATTACCCAAAACTCCATTATTCAGTTCGTTACCTGTAGCGTTGATATTTTCGTTACCTATTAAAGCAAGGTTTTCTAAATTATTTCCCAGGGTATAACTGATAGATGATACGACTGTATCTGTGCCTTCATTAGCATTTTCAATGACTTGATCCCCTGAGTTATCAACACCATAGGTATCGTTACCATTTCCACCGATCAGACTATCAGCACCTGTACCACCTATGAGAGTGTCATTACCTTCTTGTCCGTACAGACTATCATTGCCTCCTAGTCCGTAGATAGTATTGTTACCAATGCCACCACTTAGGACATCATTGCCATCATCCCCAAAGATTTTATCTGACATTGTCTATACCTTAATAAAATGGTAAAGTGAAATTGAAACAAATTCAAATTGCAGTATTTGTCCAGCCCATTGTCATTGTGATTAAATCCTTTGACTGTGAGCTTTTGACAAATATTGCTTTCCTGTTTGTAGTTCCTTCATTTAATCTAAAAACTTTTTATGGACAATAACTAAAATGAACCTTTTACAAGAATTTCATATTTTTCTTATCCATTTTTTATATAGTTTTTTTGAATTTTAAGCTAGTCCAAATAATAGATGCCAATAATGTAAACAAGGATTTATTGATGTTGATTAAAAATACTTTTAAACGGTTATATTAATTGCAAATTATCAATTTATACAGCACTTACCATAGTGAGAAGTTATAAAATTACAGGTTTTAAGGAACTATTAACGGCAAATAGGGAAAATAAAATAAAGAATCAAGGTATACTGATTTATTCTGCCAAATCAAATATGATTGTTATATATAGCAATCAATCCTATATGATCCTTGAGAGTTAATAAAGCCTCAAATCCTTATAAAACAAGGATTTTTACTACATATTTTCTCAAAAATGGGGTAGGATTACCATAGCAGAATTGAGGACTAAAACTCTATTTTAATAAGACTTGTATCATAAATTGATGTGATCATCCTGCCTACGACTATATATAATAAATTGAGATATTTTGTTTATATAACTAAATTATATTCACGTTTCTTTTACAAAGGAAGGTAGGAAGCGAAAATCCATTTTTTTAAACGTTATTGTATACACAATATCAAAAAAATAGCAGTAACATTTAAGGTCATAATCGCCATTTTTAGGCTCAAAAAATGCATACTTTTAAAGTATAGTAATTTAAGTTTCTCTGTGTCTAAATTTGCAAAATTTTATGATTTTTGCATATTTAAGTGTCACTTAATAAACCTCTGGAGAAAATGAATTTAGGGACAATTCATGAATTGTCCCTAGAACGGGTTGCAAATCATGCACATTGAATTACCAACAGATGTATATAGGGGTTGCTGAGAAAGTCTTTCCGTGAGGGCATAGGAGTCAGGAGTCAGGAGTCAGGAGTCAGGAGGAGATTTGAAAATTTCTTTGCCATCTCTTGAAATCCCCAAAAATGCACACTTTTTCCGGTATACCCTTCAAAACCCTTGCACTAATTTCTGTGTTTATCAGCCTCTAACCTTTGATATATCAAGGTTTTAGGTTTATTCAGCAAACCCTATATAGCGTTTCCCAGTCTCATGAGGTACACCCTAATTTATTTACTGTTCCCAATTCCCAATTCCCAATTCCCTAAGATCAAAAACTCTGTACCTCACTAGCTTGGTAAATGCTATAATGATATTGATCAACGGAATAAACGAGGATTTAAGATGGTCTGTTTTTGTGGTTGAGATGGACTACCAATTGATACTCCATTTCGTAATTGTGTAGCTGTACCACCATCTTCAGGAGCTAAAAAAGGTTTTAAATTAATGCCATTGTTTGAAGAATTAACAGTATTTTTATCTCCTAAAAGTCTACGTCCTAAATTGTACAGTTCGTTGACTCCTCCTGGATGACGATTAGTGTAGGTGTTAACGGCTATAGTTTGCTGTCCGTTGTCTGCGGTAGTTAGGTTGCTGAAGATACTACTGCGGATAGCGTAGGGGTCTTTATTTCGTGGTACTGTCAGAACAATGCGACAACCGGGGTTAGCTTCGGTGGTGACACAAATAATATTTTCGTTATTTTCTCTGGCTATTTGCAGTTCTTGTAGTCCATCTGGACGGTATAATTCTAAGCGTTGGGCGATCGCCTGACAACGATTTTGCGGATTCCAACCACCTCCTAATGCTTGAGGTGCAGCCCAAGCAAAAAATTGACCGGGTTGGCTTTGGGGTTGATACATTACCGTATATCTACCATTGTAAGATTGACAGCTAAATCTGGTGCTAGTATTAACGGGGGTGGAAGTGGGTATATTGGTGGATGAACCTGATGGTACTGTTGTTGTTGAGCCTGATGGTACAGTGGGAACAACAATACTATCAGTTTGAGCGAAGGCCACGGAGTTACCGATCAATAAGGATAAACTCAAACCACTGAAAAATAAATACCGCAGCGGTTGTGATGACATAACTTTACCTCTACAAATACTGATATTTTCCTTGACGCAGAATTTGATATTTAGTTCATCTGAGGGCTTAATTTTTTGATCAGTGATCAGAATAACTGATCACTGATAACTAATAACTGTCCTTAATCTTGCACGTATTCCTGACCTGTCACTAAAGCAACTTCAGCGCGAACAAATTCCCTTCCCAAATAAGCAGCATGGTCAAAGAAAGTTACAGGACAGGGTTGAGTTTCTTCAAAAATTTTCACACACAATTCTTTGGCAGTGCGGCCGCTAAATACGGTTGTGTGAGTTCTTTCTACCTTACCCCGTGCCGGAATCACCTTACCAGTTTCTGGATCTACAGCCAAACCACGTTCATCAATTATATTTGTAAAATGTTTGGCATAAATTAACCGTTCATTGCGGTCAATGTAAATAATGAAATAGCCACTGGGGTCAAGATCAATATGACGTTGGGAAAGCTTATCATCAATTGCGGTTAAATCATCAAGTATTAAATCCATAGTCATGCTAAAAAAAGAAATTATTTCCAGAGTTTTTTACATTACAATTCCAGTGTAATTCTTTAACCAGATTTTTTAACGATTATTTTGACTAAAAGGTAACTCTGCATTGATCGCCTTCATTTCCTCCTCTTCCATTTGATTCACTTCTAGAATATAAGGACGTAAGATTTGTCCTAAACGATTATTGTAAAATCGGTGTAGACTGTGATTAGGTTTAGCTGGAAAACCGCGCCGTTTCTTATGTCTTCCCCCCGCACCGGGATCAAAAGTTTGGATACCGTGAGCGATCGCCCACTCAATCGGTGCATAATAACAAGCTTCAAAATGTAAGCAATCTATTTCTTGAAAACTGCCCCAATAGCGACCATATAGTTTATCATCCTTGAATAAACAAAATGACATCCCCACAGGTTGACGCTGGTTTTCATCATTATAAGCAGCGAAAAATACCACCCGATGACGATAATTATGATATAAACTTTCAAAAAATCCCTTGGTCAGATACTTACTACCCCACCAACCAAACTTATCACAGGTATCCGCATAAAATTCATACATTAACGGAAACAGCGACTTAGGAATTTCTTCACCAGTGACAGCTTGCAGTCGTAAACCAGCCTTTTCTACCGCCTTGCGTTCTCTTTTAATATTCCGCCTTTGGTTAGCATTGAATACTTTTAAATAATCATCAAAACCTTGAAAATCAGCATTTTCCCAAATATAGCTATGGTGTAACCAAGCCGTGAAGCCTTGTTTTTCCAACACAGGCCGCCATTGGGGATCAACATACAGAAAATGACAGCCAGAAATATTATTTTGGATGCAAAAAGCATCAATTTCGTGTACCATCATTGCCGTAATTTCTGCTTCATCTTCCCCAGGAGAAATTAAAAAGCGATAGCCTTCAGCCGGGGTAAATGGCGACATTCCCAACATTTTGGGGTAATACTCTACACCAATACGATAAGCTAAATCAGCCCATTGATGATCAAAAACAAATTCCCCTTGACTATGCCCTTTAAGATAAAGTGGAGCAGCAGCAATTAATGTTCTATCTCGCCATAAAGTCAGGTGATTTGGCAACCAACCAGCGTTAGCTGTAGCACTATGGGAGGTTTCCATATTATTCAACCAATCCCATTCTAAAAACGGAGTTTTTAGTGGCATAGCCAAAGCATCCCAGGCTGTTTGAGGAACTTCGGCAATTTTATGAGTCCAAACTACAGAATAGTTAGATTTGAGTGGTTTTACCATCGTGTGGTTGTGAATATCTATTTTGATTACAGCAGGAGGCAGGAGTTATTTATTTTGGATTTTGGATTTTGGATTGTTTTTGTTAACTCCAATCTAAAATCTAAAATCTAAAATTTTCTTCCCCAATCCCCAGTCACCATTTCCCTGTTCCCTGTTCCCTCTCCTAACTATAAAATGTATTTTGTATAACTTACTTAATCATCCTTATGATCCTTGCTAAAAATTCGCCCCTGCTGTAGTTGTCAGTAACCAGGGTTGAACTGGTTGTGGAAAGAATTTAATATCCGGATTCAGGTTTCCAGAACTTGAAAGCACTATATGAATCGGCTAGAGAGATTTATTTTCTGTTTTTCTCTGTTGCAGCAGTGTTGGATGGGAGACAGTAAGTGTTGTACCGTAGGCACAAAGAGTACCCGCACCAAATAAAACGGCATCTGAGGTTGAGTTTTGGAGCGTGGTGGAAAAACTTAACCGTCCTTGAGGCAATTGATAATCAAATTTTTATCACCTTTAGGACTTACGCAAGATGTGACTGAAAACCTTATTCTTGCGTAGGGGTAATTCATGAATTACCCCTACTTTCGTTCCCTTTTGCGTAAGTCCTGACCTTATTGAAAAAATTGGGTTTAAAACCGAACTTTGTCCCGCTACGCTCATGCCTTTTCAGGCGAAAAATTGTTGCAGCGGGGTATAAATTCCCATGACAAAAACCGCCTCCTGACTTCTGCCTTCTGTTCCATGCCTCCTATCTTCGTTCAAAAATGTCTCATTTATCCCATCTGATGACATATTTTTATTCTTGTGGTTTGCAGATACGGAGTGAGACAAGCGATGGCTAAGTACCGTCAATCCTCTTTTAGACGAATTTTAGTAACCAGGATATTGCTGGTATTTGTCCCAGTTTTATTAATTGGGGAAATGGCAGCACTCAATAAGGCACGTTCTAGCCTCTTGAACACTGCACGACAAAACTTAACGGACAGTGCTATTAATAAAGGTGAAAAAATAACTGACGCGATCGCCACATTAAAGACAAATTTACTCAGTGCTAGTCAGACAAAAGTAATTCAGTCAGGTTCAGCTACTCAAGCTGAAAAATTCATCACCAAATTAGCCCAGCAATTACCGAATAAGATTGATTGTATTCAACTCAAACATCTGCA
Source organism: Sphaerospermopsis sp. FACHB-1094 (assembly GCF_014696195.1). Lineage (NCBI taxonomy): Bacteria > Bacillati > Cyanobacteriota > Cyanophyceae > Nostocales > Aphanizomenonaceae > Sphaerospermopsis > Sphaerospermopsis sp. FACHB-1094. Next base: position 32,897 of record NZ_JACJPT010000039.1, read on the forward strand.
AAAAAACGCTCGCAAAAATCAAATTATTGCTAGTAGCTGTGGTGATCAGACCATTATTGAACAGCCATTGTCATTTACAAATGATGAAATCCAAATTACATTAATTTCCCCACCAAAACCAGGAACAACTGGCAAACGTGAGCCAGAAAATCAATTACAATTGCTTTTATCAGCCCCAGTTTATAACCAACGAGGAAATTTAGCTTACGCCTTAATTATCAAAACTACATTGCACCGACAAATTGAAAATAAGCAAGGTTCTTTAATCGGTTCTTTGGTAGTCATTGCTGAAGATGGGAATATTTTGGCACATCCATTACCGGAAACAATAGGAACTAATATTAAAAAATACTCAGATTCTCAACAAATACAAAGTGTAATTAAAAATGCCATTAAGGGAAATAATGATTCCCTAAATTTTAATTTTAGCGACGGTAATGAATCAGTTGCAGGGTATACAGCAATTCCTAATCCCATTACACAACAGCAACAACAAAAATGGATTATTTTAGCTGTCGTTAGTGTTCAAGATGCACTGCTAGGTTTAGATGAAATCAAACTTATTCTTATTGTCTTAACAGTTGGTTTAATAGGTGCGAGTTTGTTAGCATCTTTCTATTTAGTACCTTATTTAGCAGGTCCTGTGGAAGAACTCAGAGACTACGCTTTAAATATTCATAGTCACCATGCCGTACAACCCATACCCCGTAACTTTAAAATCAAGGAATTTAATCAACTTGCTCAAGCATTAGATCAAATGGTAGAACGACTCAAAGCATGGGCGGAAGAATTAGAAATAGCTTGGAAAGAAGCCAAATCAGCTAATGTTGTTAAAAGTCAGTTTTTAGCCACAACTTCCCATGAATTGCGGAATCCATTGAATATTATTATTAACTGTGTGCGTTTAGTGAGAGATGGTTTATGTGATGATCGAGAAGAAGAATTAGAATTTCTCAAGCGTGCCGATGATACAGCTATTCATTTATTAGGTATTATTAATGATTTACTCGATATTTCTAAAATTGAAGCTGGCAAACTATCGGTAGTAATTGCTCCTTTAGAATTGCGTCAATTATTATTAGAAGTTATTAATTTACAATCAGTGAATATCCAACAAAAGGAACTGCAATTAAAATGTGATATAGGTAATGAAATCATTCCTGTTAAGGCAGATGAGGTTAAACTCAAACAAGTGCTAATTAATATTATTGGTAATGCGACAAAATTCACCGATAAAGGTAGCATTATTATCAGTACCAAGATTCAGCAGCAAGGTGGTAAATCTCATGTTATTGTTGCGGTTCAAGATACAGGTATAGGTATTGATCCAGACCAACAAAATAAATTATTTCGTCCCTTTGTCATGGTGGATGGAACAACTACACGCAAGTTTGAAGGTACTGGACTAGGATTAGCAATTTCCCGCAACTTAATCGAACTGATGGGGGGAAAAATTACCCTTGAGAGTTTGGGTTTGCACCAGGGTACAACTGTGAAAATTATCTTACCTTTGATTGACACATCTTTATTATCTGCCTCAGAGAAAACAGAGGAGAAAAAAGAAACTACGAAAATAGACAAATTTCTGCAAACAAAATAAATCTAGAAAAGCATATAGTAGCAAGTTAACGAAGGCAAGAGGCTGGAGTAAAACCCTGCTGCGCTAACAATAGATGTCCTAAGATGTCCTAACTAGGGTTTGCTGAAAAAGTCTTGTCGTGGAGACAGGGAACAGGGAACAGTTTCAAGAGTTGGATAGGAACGATTTTTTCTTTAAGTAGGGCTTGCTGAATAAACCCAAAATACTCGTAAATCAAAGGTTTGAGGCTGATCAGGAGGAAAGAAAGTGCAAGATTTTTGAAGGGTATACCTTAAAAACTGTGCATTTTGGGTCTGATAAATTAGAAAATCTGGGGATAACAGATAGCTAAAACTATTCCTTATTCCCTATTCCCTATTCCCTGCCTCAACGAAGGGACTTTTTCAGCAAACCCTAAGTAGGAATTAAGTGCAAGGTTTTTCAGTTACCACCTCATAAAAGCTTGCACTTTTTTAACTTCCAGCAGGCTAAGACCCTTTACCTATAATCTTTTCATGTTTATTCAGCAAAACCTAACTACTCTGTATACAGCTATAGTAGGGGTTTAGCATTGCTAAACCCCTTTCCATGAAAGCCTGAGTGATTTTGGATTTAAGCTGTGATGGGCAATATTTCCCAAAATCAACAATAATAAAAAATACTGTTATATCAACCCAGTCACACAGCAGTATAGAATTTTTTAGGTAACTGAAGTTACTGGGGATAAGGATGTATAATTAACCCGTCTCCTCTACAAAAACAGTATTTTGATAGCTGGACTGCTTGATTATTTATTTTACCTTGATAAAGTGTGTATGTGGAAACAAGAGAAAAACGATAGTATAGTCCTTCATCTTGCCTTATCACTAGCCTTAGCTACCACCCCACTGGCAGCAAATGTTTTGGTATCATTGCCTGTACTAGCAGAATCAACAACTGATGTTTCTACTTTCCCATTACCGCAAACAGTAGAAAATGCAACCAGGGTGCGGATTGATGGCTCAATGAGTTTGGTAATGATCAACCAAAGCCTGAAAGATAGTTTTGAGAAACAGTTTTCTGGCACAGAGGTAGAAATTAGAGTTAATGGTACTGATGCGGCACTCAAAGCGTTGCTAGATGGTGAAATTGATATAGCAGCGATCGCTCGTGGACTAACCCCAGCAGAAAAAGCCCAAGGTTTAGAACAAATTAGCTTATACAGAGAAAAAATTGCCATTATTGTTGGTGCAAACAATCCTTTCCAAGGTGGTTTGACTATTGAACAATTGGCCAAGATTTTTCGGGGTGAAATTACTGATTGGTCAGAACTTGGAGGCGCACCTGGTAAAATTCGCTTGATTGATCGCCCCCTAAATGGCGATATTCGTAATTCTTTTCGCAATTATCCAGTCTTTAAATCTGCTGAATTTGGGACTGGTGCTAACGCTATACAAATAGCTGAAGATAAAACTGCCCTGATTGTCAAAGAATTAGGCACTGATGGTATTAGTTATGCGAGAGATAATCAGGTATCAAAATTACCAGATGTGCGAACTCTCAAAATCCAGGGATTTACAGCCAATGAATCTAAATATCCCTTTTCCCAGCCTTTGGTTTATGTTTACAAGCAAAATCCTAGCCCGGCAGTAGCTAGTTTTTTGGGTTTTACTACCGCATCTGTAGGAAAGAAAGCGATCGCAACAGCTAGAGATGCAGAAGCATCTGCGATCGCTGCCAGTGCATTACAAAGTTTTACTTTAGAAACTGCAACCAATTCCACACCAGCGGCTCAATCTGTAGATACTGTAGATACTACTGTATTCTCTGAAGATTCTCCTGTAGCAAATTCTTTACAAACAGAATCTTTACCTACTACAAATAATTCCGGTAATCAGCAGTTTGTCAATCCTTTGGCAAATAGAAATGCAGAATTTTTGATTGTCTTTTCTTTATTGCCCATTGTTGGTTTAGGAGGCTTTGTTGCCTGGTGGTTAAAGAGAAAACAACAATCAGCAGAGAAAAAAATATCTTTATTAGAAACATCAAATGGTGGTGCATCAATTACCGAAACCATACTCACAATACCTGACGAATACAGCACTACTTCCCCTGTTAACCACACCACGCGCACTAACGGTACATCACAATCTCATCAAAACACAAACTCAATCATCTCCAAGCCAGAAAACAATTCCACTGTCACTGAATCAAAAACCTTAACTGGTACTTTAAACATAGTAACGGCAAAATCCACAAACACAAGAACAAAGGTAACAAACCATTTTACAGATAAAACAATTGCTCTAGATTCTGGCGAAGTGGTATGGGATACAGAAGCACCAGTAGCTGTTGTGAATACTCCCTATCCAGCAGTTACAAATATTCCAGCAGTATCATTTAATAATTTAGAATTTTCAACAGATGAGTTAAGCAGTTCTCTATTAGAATTACTAGAAGAACCAGCCGCATCATCTGCTAAAGAAGCCAGCGTTTCTCTGACAGAAGCACTCGGTATTACCGCAAATTCACCTGTGGAAAATTCCACCATTTCCCTATCAGAATTATTAGATGATATCACAGAATCATCTGCTAAAGAAGCCAGCGTTTCTCTGACAGAAGCACTCGGTATTACCGCAAATTCAGAGGATGCTGATTCTCACACTTCCCTATGGGAATTACTCAGTGTTACCGCAAATTCAGAGGATGCTGATTCTCACACTTCCCTATGGGAATTGTTGCCTGTTTCGACAACAAATTCTGATCCAGAATCTAGAACTTCTCTAACTTCTCTATCAGAATTATTAGGCTTAAAACCAGAAGCAGAAGGTTCAGATTTAGGTCCAATAACAGATGAAATCAAAAAATCACTATCTGATTTATCAAATGAGTTAGAAGAAGTATTTAATACCTTTGAAAATCAAGCTGAAATCAAGGCTGATTTAGCCGCAGAAACTATTAATCATCAAGTCTGGGAAATAGAGGCAGATACAGAAAACATAGCTAGTGCTGATAATATTCTCGAAGATTACTTATCCGATTCAAAGGCGCAAACTCACACCACAGAAATTGTTAGTTGGTCAGATATAAGTGGAGACAGTAGCATTGTTTTCACACCTCGCACTCCCCAATGGGCTTATGTTTCTTGGTATGTTGCGGAAACTCAGAAACAAGCAGCACAAAAAATAGGGGGTACTATTTTGGCAGTGCGACTTTATGATGCGACTGATATTGATCTCAGTTATCAATTTCCTCAACTGGTTCAGCAGTATGAATGTGAGGAAGTAATTTGTGATTGTTATGTAGCTATTCCCACAAGCAATCGTGACTATATGACTGAAATTGGTTATGTTACCAATAATAATGATTGGTTGTGTATAGCTCGTTCTGGTAAAATTCGTATTTTCAGTCGTCCTGGTAAAGACTTTTGGTTTGTAGCAGATACGGAATTAGTTATTCATGGTTCAACAGAACCAGGTGCAACTGTGACTATTGATGGTCATAAAATTAAACTCCACTCTGATGGTACTTTCCATTTGCGTGTTCCATTTTCAGATAAATTATTTAATTATCTGATGAAAGCTACTACTGATGATGGAGAGCAAAGTATTACTATCCTCAAGAAATTTTTCCAAGAAAGTTCAGAGTCATCCTGAACCCAGGATAGCGGAGTGAAGCATTTCAGTATGTCTTACTGACTGCTGAATGCTGACCATTTCCCAATTCAATTTTCCAGAAGTTTTTGATAATCTTGTGGTGTATCAATATCAATTGCACCTAAAGGAAAGCGAATACTAAAAACATCATTTTTATAGATTTTAATGAGTTTTCTTGCGCCCATATCCTGCGTTAAATTGGCTAATTCTGAAAAGTATTTTCTACTAAATAAAACAGGTACTCCTAATGTATCTGCATATTCACAAGCAATAATTTGTTGATTTGTAGAATGATATGATTCCACTAAATTATTAATGATTTCCGCATTTAAAAAAGGTTGATCGCAAACAGTAATTACTACCGCTTCTATGGTAGGATAATTGTCTACAAGTGCAGTCATTCCCCAACAAATAGAAGCACTCATTCCTAACTGCCAATCTGGATTTTCAACTATTATAAGATTCGGTAGTTGAATTTGCTCCAGTTGAGAAAGTATACTTTCTGAATTTGCTCCTAATACTAACATTACAGGATGACAGACTGAAGCGATCGCCTGTTTTATAGTTTTGTTAACTAAACTTTCTCCTTGATAGGATAACAATTGTTTTGGTGAACCCATACGAGTTGATGCACCAGCAGCTAAAATAATAATACCAACGTTTGGTAATTGGTAATTGGTAATTGGTAATTGGTAATTGCTCATATTTATTTATAACTTCTAATTTCTATATTTTCTCAAATCTGAATTAATTATTAATCTCTATTTCCTTAATTTCATTTCTTTGATTTATTGGTTTTGTCCGATGTTTCAAAAAACCACCAGTGCGATTTTTAAGTATAGTTTGAATTTCCGCAATAATAGATAAAGCTATAGTTTCTGGTGTATCTGCACCAATATCTAAACCTACAGGAGCATAAAATTTAGCTAATTTTTCAGGGTTAAATTCTCCCATCGCTTCCTGTACATCTGTCAGTAATTTAGCAATTCTCTGTTTTGAACCCAAACAACCTAAATATTTAATATTAACTGGTATTAAAAGTTTGAGAATTGCCAAGTCATCAAAATAATTATGAGTCATTACCACAGCAAGAGAATTTGCATTCACAGATAATTGTTGAGGTAAAATATCTCGACGAGTAAGAATAATTTCATCAGCCATAATAAAACGTTCTTTACTTAATTCTAAAGCACGACAATCAAAAATTGTCACTTTCCAACCTAACGCTTTAGCAAACTCCGCTAATGGAATTGCATCACGGCCAGCACCAAAAATCATTAAATTTGGTGGTGGTTGAATCAACTCAATAAAAACACTTACCTCACCTGAATAAAGTTGATATTTATGAAAACTAGAGGATTGATTTTTTAATACTAATTCTGCATCTTTGATTAAAGCATTATTGATCACAGGTTCAGAAATATTACTATTTACAAAACCATCAGAATTAAGTGTTAAATGCGCCCCCAAAGAAACATTAATATTACCAGAAACACTAAAAACAGAAGCAATAATACCTGGTTGTTGATGAGATAAACATTGATGAATAAAAGCTAAAGGATTCAAAGGATCATCGTGATAAATACGCTCAATTAAAATATCTACCACACCATTACAACCTAAACCAAAACCCCAAATAATATCTTCCTCAGCATTGGTATCATAAGTAATGATCTTTGCTTTTTCATCTGTCGTCATTAAGCGGGTATGTTCAATGACATCATTTTCTAAACAACCTCCGCTAATAGTTCCCATTATTTTACCTGATGATGTAATCAACATTCGCGCACCCGGTTGACGATAGGTAGAACCTTGAACATTGACAACAGTTGCCAGAAATAATTCTTCGTTATTATGTTGATTGTCTACAAATGATGTAATAATAGAATTTATCTCTTTCATATTGTTGGAGAATCCTGTGATGTTAACAAATATCATGAATATAAATTTTATATTTAGTATAACAGTTTAGTGCCAATTACTGAAGATTAAATAGGGTTTGCTGAATAAACCTAAAACCTTGATATATCAAAGGTTAGAGGCTGATAAACACAGAAATTAGTGCAAGGGTTTTGAAGGGTATACCGGAAAAAGTGTGCATTTTTGGGGATTTCAAGAGATGGCAAAGAAATTTTCAAATCTCCTCCTGACTCCTGACTCCTGACTCCTGACTCCTATGCCATCACGGAAAGACTTTCTCAGCAACCCCTAAATACAATAGACTTCTCCAGAAAAGAAATTATGGAACTTATTTATGGGGGCAGGGCGAAGCTTATGGGATATCTAGAGATGTCTGATTTTTCTGTCAAATTATCACCCATAAGCTTCGCCCCTACAACTTATGACAAATTACTAAATTCTATTTTGGAGAGGTCTAATGAATAATTCTCACAAACAAAACGTTATTATTATCGGTGGTGGTCCTGGGGGATTAGGTGCAGCGTTAATGTTAGCTAAACGAGGCTGGAAAAATATTACAGTCATTGAAAAACGACCATCAGCAGATTATTATGAACCCGATAAATCATTTAATTATCAAATTGATGGAAGAGGACAAAAACTAACAGATTTTTTAGGAATAACTGATAAACTTGCGGATTTAAGTGTTCCTAATACTGAATTTTACTTAACTGTCATTCAAAAAGACGGAATACGTAAAACCACAAAACTACCTATTGCTGATTCTAAACGCAAAACAGCTTATTGGCTACCTAGAGCAGCTTTTGTAGAATTACTTTACCAAGAAATTCAGCAAAATTGGCAAGATAAAATTCAAGTTTTATTTAAAACTGAATGTGTAGAAATTAAACCCCATTCGCAAAATTCAGAACAGTTAGAAGTTATTACCAAATCTCAAAATCAAGAACCAGTATCTTTTGTTCCTAATTTAATCTTAGGTTGTGATGGTTTAAATTCCATTGTCAGAAAAACATTGTCTGAAATATCAGGAGAATCAAATTTATTTGAAATGCAAAAATTTCCTTCTCCTAGTGCTGGGTTAAAATACAAAGTTTTGACCTTACCTCCTCAATTTCCCTTATCAGAAACAGAGGGGGATTTATCACAATCTACAATGGCTTATGCGATTCGGTCAAGTTTTAAAGAACCTAAAAAAGCAATTTCTTTAGGTTTATTACCTTTCAAAAATCCCCAACAACCCAGAACAGCGAATATTATTACCTACCCAAACCATCAAATTTGGCAATTATCAACACCAGTAGAAGTTGAGGAATTTTTTAAACAAGCATTTCCCCAACTTCCTGTAGAAAAAATCATCTCTTCTGAAGAAATTGCCAGATTTACATTTAGTGAAGGTGGTAAATTTCCTGTTCCTCAATATTGTTCAGGACTATATCAAATTTTTGGCAAACCCGAAGATAACCAAGGAACAGCAGTAATTTTATTAGGGGATGCGGTGCATTGTTTCCCCCCTGATATTGGACAAGGTGTTAATTCTGCATTGGAAGATATTTATATTTTCCAGGAAATTTTACAAGAAACTCAAGATAATCTTACTGCTGCACTTCCACGTTATCAAAACTTACGTGAACTGGATATTAAAGCTTTAATTCGTTTAGTACAAATTGGTTATCCTTGGCAGTATAATCAGGATCAAGTACAAAAAAGATTATGGAGTATTAATTTCTTTTTGCGGTTACTTTTAAATCGGTTATTTCCGTTTTTATTTTCTCCCCATTGCTTTTTATTGATTCAAAATCATGAGTTATCGTATTGGGAAATATTGCATAAAAGCAATAGAACTACTCGGAATTTATCAATTTTAGCAGGAGTGATAATATTGGGTATTTTGATGATGATAAATTATAGTTAATTCTCGTTTTTGTCTGAATCAGGAAAATAATCACTATTTAAAATTTCTTCAGGAGTAAAAGGACATTGTTCAGGAAAAGTTGCACTTGGTAAACCTGTTTTATTAATTGCTTGTCTTTTCGCTTTGAGATAAACAGCATCTAAACAACCCAAAAAATAATTATATAGGGTTTGCTGAATAAACCTAAAACCTTGATATATCAAAGGTTAGAGGCTGATAAACACAGAAATTAGTGCAAGGGTTTTGAAGGGTATACCGGAAAAAGTGT